>NZ_JACSWB010000222.1 GCF_016888135.1 Leptolyngbya sp. CCY15150 | reverse complement strand
CGATGCTTGAGATAGTAGATGAGTAACCGGACTGATGTCGTTAGCATGTCAACCGATTTGGAATAACACAACGTCTTACGGTGCAATCGAGCCAAGTCACGCAAGGGTACACCTTATACCCATCGGTGATGTACAGAAAACAAGCCCAACCCATCACAATCTGCCACAAGGGCTTAAACGTTTCTAGAGAGTGGTCTCCTACCACAAACTGGAGAATGCCTGGGTGTTTTGTATTCACGACCGTCCACAACCAAAGTTTGTTTGTCTTGGTGCGCGTTCCCTAGCGCCGGAAACCGACGCGGGGTCGCACCGCTTTTTGACCCACAAAGGTCTCTAACTCATCGAGTTGGGCCGTTTCGGGAATCTCATAATTCTCCTCAGGGATAGCTGCTGCAGCTTGGCGCACCCAGTTGATCACACTATTATGGTTGATGCCAGTCACGCGCTCGATGGCTCGAAATCCCATACCATTGAGGGACATGGTGACACACAAGGCTTTGACTTCTTGACTGTATCCCTGTTGAGGATTGTCTCGGAACTGGCGGCGGCAGTCTCGGCACAGGTAGCTTTGCTTGCCATTGCGATGCCCATTCTTGACAACGTTGGCGCTGGCACAATGAGGACAATTCATGATGGACTCCCTTGACTCCACATCATTTTATATTATGCAACGCTCAATAGAGTTCTTGGAAAAGTTCATTCTTTCGTTCAGGATTTGGCGGATTGGACAAGCTACTGGTCAAAATGACAGGACTTACGCAAGAACCATTGGGATCGCCGGTTGCTTGAGTTGCGTTATCAAATAGTTGGACAACAGACCATGCTTGATTTGATAAATCGCTGAACGGGTGACAACGTCCCTAGAGAGCTTGCTGCAACAGGGATAGCGCATAGAACCCGCGCTGAAAATAGAGCCGTTTATGGGGTTTGAGTGCTATCAGTTGGAATGCCCAGTCGGCCCATAAGTCCATCGCATAGATCCATCGTTGACCATAGAGCCCCAGACTAAAATCACTCTGGCGAGGCGTCTTATCGTGGTGCTCTTGGATACGTCCTACATACT
>NZ_JACSWB010000221.1 GCF_016888135.1 Leptolyngbya sp. CCY15150 | reverse complement strand
GCACTCAAACCCCATAAACGGCTCTATTTTCAGCGTGGGTTTCATGCGCTATCCCTGTTGCAGCAAGACTTCTAGGGACGTTGTCACCCGTTCAGGTATCCATGTGTATGGGGCGGCCCTATGAGACGGTGCGTTACGGCTTCGCCTAAGAGCACTCTACGCCTAGCTACTGTAGGGTGGGTGAGCGACAGCTACCCATCCAGCTTCTAAACCTGCTTCACCAACAGACCCGGCTCAGTTTGAATCGGCAACACATCCAGGGTATCGAGTTGGGCGCAATACTTGAGGTCTTCCATGCCATCAAGGCGCAGCAGCCGGTGGCCATGACTGGCGGCTGAGAGCAGATCCAGGAGGCGACTTTGCCATTGCTCATAGAGAGCCAGGGCAGCGATCGCTTCGTCATTGCCCGTGATCACATGCTCGGTGTCCATCAACTGGCGCAGGTGGTGCAGCACCGCCCCAGCACAGACGGTGTCTTCGAGGGAATAGCTGCCCTCCCAGCCAGAACCCACCAGCCAAACGGTTTCCGGCTGATGGCGGTGTAGATAACGGGATACGGTCGCCCGGTTGACCAAGGCGGCAGTCAGCACCGTTTGGGCTGATTGAATCCGTTCTAGGCAGCGCGTGCCGTTGGTGGTGCTCAGAAACAATCGTCGCCCCGTGACTCGATCCACGGTGCAGTCAAGCGGAGAGTTGCCAAGGTCGCAGCCCTGCACCTTCGCACCACCTCGCTCCCCTGCCCGCAGCCGTTTTTCAACGGGCCAGGCCTCGCTCACCTGCATGAGTTGCTCAATACTGCTGAAGGCTTGTACGGCCTCAGCACCAGCCTCTAGGGCTGTAGCCACCGTTGTTGTGGCTCGCAGCACATCAATAGCGATCGCACAATCTGGACGAGTATCGGTGGGCGTTTGTTCAGGCGTATGGAAAACAAATAGCTTCACGAAAGGGCTGCACCTTTAACTGCGTAAACCGACAATCAACATTCTAGGGGGTATTGGATCCGTTTTATCAGCTAATCTCTATGGGTCTACCCCTAAGGATCCCCCTAGTTACGATTGCCCTAAAGCTCAGTTACGATCGCGATCTGCTAGCGCCTAGATACAGTTCACCCACGCTTGGATCGTTGAGCAACTCTGAACCGGGGCCCTCCACGCGATCGCGCCCCGTATCTAGAACATAGCCCCGATGGGACATTTCCAGGGCCCGACGGGCGTTTTGTTCAACTAACACGATCGCCGTTCCGCCTTGGTTAATCTGCCGGATGCGATCGAAAATGGTGGTGACTAACTGCGGCGATAGGGCCGCCGAGGGTTCATCCAGCAGCATCAAGCGCGGTTCTAGCATCAGGGCTCGCCCCATGGCAAGCTGCTGCCGTTCTCCACCCGACAATGTGCCCGCCCGCTGCCTGCGCCGCTCTGCCAGCACGGGAAACATCTCAAAAATCTTTTGCTTGAGTTCTTTGGGCGGCGTATCGCGAATAAATGCCCCCATGTCTAGATTTTCTTCAATGCTCAACGATGGAAACACATTCGAGATCTGCGGCACGTAGCACATCCCCCGCTCGACAATTTGGTTGGGCTTCAGCCCCAGAATCGACTCCCGACGAAACAGGATCTTGCCGCGATGGGGCGTCAACAGCCCAAAAATAGCTTTCGCCAGCGTAGACTTACCGGCTCCGTTAGGGCCAATCACCGCCACCAACTCGCCCGGATAGACCTTAAAGTTGATGCCTTGAAGAATATCTAGATCTTTGACATACCCAGCATGAACCGCTTCAACCTGGAGCAAGGGAACAGCATCTGTCATTATGTGCAACCCGGTGGTTTACCGTTGTTTTTGGGAATTTATTTGTATGCCGGGGTAAACGGATCATTCACCCCGACCCAATTCACCACGGATGTAGCAGATTGTACCCGACGGCCCTAGGTCGGTGTCTTTTGTAGTTCTGGGCGCTCTTCTGGCAAGATGGCTCCCTCCACAGGACAGACCTGCACGCAGATGCCGCAGTCAATGCAGGTGGAGAAATCAATCCAGTACCAGTCGGTACCTTTTTCATTTTTGCCGGGCCCGTCGTGGATGCAGGCGACTGGGCAGGCATCTACGCAGTCAGCAACGCCTTCACAAACGTTCGTCACAATGGTATGTGGCATAGTGGTTTCCTCAACAGCCCTGTCAACATTAGGTCATTAGCTAGTGTAACGCTTACCGCCATGGCGCTTGAGTTCTGGCAAGGATGGACGTCGCTGGCCTCGACTCCGCTGGCTTCGATGTCGCTCAGCCAGCAGAGTTGGTGGTGGGACATCTCCGGAAGGGAGAAAGTCAGAATCCAGTTGTTGTTTCCTGAGCGAAGTCGTTGGCCGCTGCAGAGGGGCTAGGGAACAGTGGGGAACCGCTACCGGTAACGTTCCGCCGCAGAGGTCTAGGCTAATTGCTCAACCGTCAGGTCACCGGCGGCATTGATCCAGGCAATTTGTTCAATGTGCTGTTGACGGGCATAGGCGCGCACGGCCTCCGGACTGCCTCGATCCATGAGATCCACTTCCACCCGCTGCGGTTCATCGGGAGCGATCGCGTCACGGAGCGCCTGGGCATGGGTGAACGCCGTTGCATAGGCCGCGGGGGATTGGGGCACCACCAGCCAATGGTTCGCGGGAATTTCCAAGGGCAAGCGATCGTTGGTGAGCATGACATGGTGTAGGTCTTCGATATTCAGGGAAAAGCCTACGCCTGGAGCGCTATCGCCTTGGGGATGGTACAACCCCAGCAGTTGGTCATAGCGGCCCCCTTGCCCCAAGATGCGCTGACCTGACTCGCCCCAGTTCACTGCCTCAAAGACAATGCCGGTGTAATAGTCGAAGGTTTGCATGAGGCTGAGATCTAGGATCAGCGACGGATGGGCCTGATCGGGCTGAGCCTGGAAGCTATCCTGCAGCAGGTCTACCAAAACCTTGAGGTTCTCAATAATTCGGCGCTGATCATCCTCTAGGTCAAGCTGGGATACGGTTTGCAACACGTCTTCTGGCTTGCCCCGTAGATCCAACAGCAATAGAGCCCGATCGCGGAGCTCGTCCGACAGGGGCAGCGCTTCGAGGGCCATGCGATCTAAATGAGCGATCGCCCGCCGCACCTCTGATCGTAAGCGTTCTGGAAACACCGATAGGAGCGATCGGCTCAGCCCCGCTTCTCCAATTAACAGATGCCATTGCTGCATACCCAGCTTACGCATACAGTCCGACAGCAGCAGCAGCACCTCCGCATCGGCCCCCACGCCATCTTGCCCCAGCAGCTCCACCCCAGCCTGGAAAAACTCCTGCTGACGGTTGTAGCTGGCGGCCGACGGTCGCCGAAAGACATTGGCGTTGTAGTACAAACGATAGGGAAAGGTCATGCCGGCCATGCGGGTCACGGCTGCCCGCGCAATGGACGCCGTGAATTCTGGACGCAGACCCAGCCCTTGCTCCTCCGCACCTTGGACTTGAATCACCGTGGATTGATCGATCGCTCCCCCAGCCATCAGCGTATCTAGGCGCTCTAGGGTTGAGGTAATGATGCGATGGTAGCCCCACTGATGAAAAACCTGCTGCAGCCGCGCCTCGATCCAAACCTTTTGGGCCACGTCCAGCGGAAATAGATCCCTGGCTCCAACGGGAGGTTGATAAGTCATTAACCGTTACACCAATTCCTAACAATCAAACGCCAAACGACAGGTGGCGATCGGCGCTGAATGGATCTGAACGCGATCGCCCCTCGCCCATCCCCATACTGGTTACGCGATATCGCGACCATGGAGGAGAACGCTATCGTCCACCTGTTCAACACTATTCTCTCAGAGGATTGATCCGATCCCCTGCCCCTACATGACTGAATGAGCGATCAGACCATGGGGGTCACTCAGCTATTTTTTGCGTCCGCCAAAGAGCCCAAATAAGCCACCCTTAGACGACGTATCTTTACCGGATGCCGCGCGCTTGCCGCCCGCAGACTTAGCGCCCGCCTGAGAGGCATTGCCGGATTGCTCTATCATGCGCCGCCCTGCCCCAGCAATTTCATCGTTGGGGTTAATCTCTAGGGCTTTATCAAAGTGAATGCGGGCCATCTTGGCCTGCTTGGTTTTGATATAAATCATGCCCATGCGGCTATGGCAGTTAGAATTTTTGGGATTGAGCTTCAGGGCTTCCCGCAGTTCCAAAATGGCCTTAGCGTAGTTTTGCTGCTTTTCAAACTCTTCAGACCGGCGAATGAAGCTATCTACGAGGGAATCTTTCGTCGGTGGCGGCGCAGCCGGGCGGGATGCTGGTTTTGCCGCTGGGGCAGAGCTGGCAGAGGATTGTTCGTCTGGACGGGCCGCGGTGCGCAGAGCACCATTGTCTTGCCCTACCGTGCGCATCAGGTAGACCAAATTGAGTTCGCTAATGCGCCCAATCACCTCTGGAGTTTGCTCCAGCGCTTGATATTGATGCTCGACCAGTTCTTTGAGCGCTGCTTGATAATCGCCGTTGGTATTGGCTGCGGTGGCTAGCTGGCGGGCGCGGTCGGTGGACAGCACAATGGTTTCTTGCTGGCGCTGAGCCTGCTGTCCCTTCAGCTTCAAGATAATTTGATGCTCTGAAAAATTTTTCTCTTGGGAGAGATACTCGTAGGCAGGATTGACCAGCTTTGACAGATATTCACTCGCTAAACGGCGATCGCTGTCGGTTTTGATGTCAGAACTATCGGGATGCAGTCGTCGCGCAATTTTCAGGTATTGTTTGCGGATCCCCTTCATATCGGCATCCACTGGAACACCCAACACCGCATGGTGATCAATAAAATCTGATGTGAAAAGCCCCTTGTCAATGTTAAAAGACATTCTGTCCTATCTCGCTTTTCCTGCCATTGGATTCTTAAAGTGTACTCTGCCGACTGGGATACGGCTGCATCAAAGCTGACTGAATTCTATCAAAGGTTTGACTTGCATGAGTTCATGGCTCATGGCGCTATGCAGACGACCATTGCTCGCCAAAATGCGCCCCGAGAGCAGGTCAAAGGGTTCTTGGTTGTAGGCGGTCACCCGTCCGCCTGCTTCCTGCACCAACACCACGCCGGCGGCTAGATCCCAGGGCGATAGACCGCGTTCCCAATAGCCATCTAGGCGGCCACAGGCTACGTAGGCCAGATCGAGGGAAGCAGCTCCACCTCGCCGTACGCCTTGGGTGCAGTGGGTGAAGTGGCAAAACTCGGCGTAGTTGTTATCTACGGTTTCACGGCGATCGTAGGCAAATCCGGTGACCAGCAAGCTATTGTCTAAGCGATCGGTGGGCGAGACGGTCATGGGCAGGCGGTTGCGGGTGGCTCCTAGCCCTGTGGCGGCGCGAAACAGCTCTTGATGGAAGGGGTCGTACACGGCTCCCACTTGGGGCACGCCGTCAATCAACAGCCCGATGGACGCCGCCGAAAAGGGGTATTGATGGGTGTAGTTGGTGGTGCCGTCTAGGGGATCGATGGCCCAGAGAAAGGGGTTGTCGAGGGCACCTTGGCGTCCTGACTCTTCCGCTAGGACGGCATGATCGGGGAAGTGGCGCTGGATTACGGCCAGGATGGCTACTTCAGCCGCCTTATCAGCCTCGGTGACCAGATCGCCCGATCGCCCCTTTTCTTGAATCTGAACCTCACTCAGTTTGCCCCAGTAGGTTTGCAGCACTGTGCCGGCCGCTAAGGCTGCTTCGGTGGCAATGTCGAGAAACCGTTGGAGTTGGTCGGGAGAGGGCATGATGGCGATCGCTTTTAGATAGCAGGGACATATTCTCCCATACCCTACCATGCCCTCCAGCCCTAGCCGTCTGCCCTGACGTGCTGTGACCTAGATAGGGAATCAGCCCATGGGCCGCCGGCGCAATCCTGTTGGCAATCAGGGCTCACCTCTCCTAAGAACACTGGCGAAGCCCATGGTTCAAACAGATTTATACCCCAATTTGATGGCGGAAGGATCAGGGCGGGTGATTGCATTGGAATCCTTGCGTTGGGATGATGGTGGTGCTGCACTAACCTCTGGATCATGGCGCGACTCAACAACGGCCAGGTTTTAGCCGTGACCGTAGGACTGGCGATCGCCCTCGCCTATGGATGGATGGTGGGGCTATGGGTAATGCAACCTATGTCGGAAGACCTGCTGACCGATCCGTTTTTGCAAGCCCCAACGCCCACTAGCGTCAACGTGGTGTGGTTTACGGAATTTGAGGGGTCGAAGCATGTTGTGGACTATGGCAATGGGTGGAGACAACGGGCGATCGCTACCACTACCCTCCTCAGCCGTACCCGTGAAGATGCCAAGTCTCGTGTGGGCAGCCAAACCGAGGATGGGCAGGTGTACGATAGGGTGCGCGATCGCCCCATTTGGCGACATGAGGCGGTACTAGCTGACTTGACTGGAACGGTTCCCTATCGCGCCGTGAGTGTCAAAGGCGATCGGCAGGTAGTTCGCAGCCAGTCATTCCAAGCGGCACCTGCGCCTGCGCCCGGTGTGCCGCTGCACATTTTGCTCACGTCGGATCATCAGTCCCAACCTATGACTGCGGCCAATCTGCAAAAAGTTGTAGAAACGGTGGGGGCGATCGATGCCGTGTTCCTAGCAGGGGATTTGGTCAATATTCCCGATCGCGCCTCCGAGTGGTTTGACGATCATCGCGGTAATGCCTTTTTTCCCTGCCTCCAAGGTCGAGCCCACTACAAGCTGACCTACGATGATGCTGAAACGACGTACCGAGGTGGGGCGATTATCCAATCGGCTCCGCTGTTTGTGGCGACGGGCAACCATGAGGTGATGGGGCGGCTGTCGGAGGCAGACTTAAATGAGCAATTTAATGACCCCCAGCCAAGGGCGATCGCCGCGCAACGCTATCAAGACCGGGCCGCTGACATTAACCCCACCCACGATCCTGCCATCCAAGCCGAGTGGATTAAGGATCAGTCGTTTAACACCGATACGGTTCATGAGCTGTTTACGCCGCTGAATGCCGAGGAGCCGCGATCGCCCTACTATGCCGTCACCTTTGGCGATGTGCGCTTGGTGGTGCTGTTTGCCACGAATATTTGGCGCAACCCGAGCCTAAATCCCAACGTGCGCGGCCGCTATCGAGAACAGGATGCATCGCTGGATGACCCAACCCAGTGGGGGTATGGGCAACATATCTTTGAGGCGATCGCCCCGGGCAGTCCACAATACACCTGGCTCAACGCTGAACTGACCAGCCCCGCCTTCCAGCAGGCAAGGTACAAAATCGTGATGTTTCACCATCCGCCCCATTCCCTGGGAGATAACATCGTGCCGGCCTATACCGATCCGGTGCAAATCATCGATCGCTTCCCCGATGGTCGGATCAACTCAGTGCGCTACGAATATCCTAAAGATCAGGATTATCTGATTCGTGATGTGGTGCCGTTGCTGGAGGATGCCGGGGTGCAGTTGGTGCTGTATGGGCATTCCCATCTGTGGAATCGCTTTACCAACGGCGCAACCCACTATCTCGAAACCTCGAATGTGGGCAATACCTATGGTGCATACCTAAGCGATCGCCGCCCGATTCCGATCGGGTTTCAGGAAGACTATGCTGCCTTTGATGATCCTAATGGTTTAGAACCCGTGGTGCCGACGATCGCCCCCCTGATGGATGAGCATGGCGATCCGCTGCCCTACCTTGCCAGCAACGAGATCACCGCCTTCAGCATTTTGGATACGGGAACCGGAACCGTCAGTAGCTACCGCTTTGATACGCGCCAACCGGATTCCGAGGTTGTGAAATTTGATGAGTTTTCCCTCGATACGCCGCAGTGACCTACTCCCGACCCTGATGTCCTAGACTTCATCGGAAGTAGGAAAAGCAATCAAGTCTTAGCCTGAAACCGATCGATCTTATGGTTACTGCATCCATTTGGATGTCGAGCAACTCATGATCGATACAGTTTAAGGTCTACAGACCGCCTTAGGCGCTGCGACGCAGGAAGGGAATCAGCGCATTGGCCACCTTCTCGGGCCAATCCTGCTGGGGATAGTGACCCACCTCTTCGAGAGACACTAGCTCCGCTGCCGGGGTTTGCTTTACAAAGGCCTGGGCTTGATCGATGGACAGCCAAGGATCATTCACCCCCCACTGCACCTGAATCGGCGCATCCCACGACGTGAATCCGGCACTAATTTGGGCCGTTGCCTCCGACAGCCGCAGATTCTGCACCGTTGCCAAGAGCGATCGCCCCGCATCGGAACTTTTGAGGAACGGCCGCCGATAGACATCCAGATCTTCATCAGACACTCGGTATTGCCCTCCCCCTTCCAGAGTGCGATCCACCAACAGCGGATCCTGGGTGAGCATATCGCCAACCAGGGGAATGCCCAACATGCCAATCTTCCAGGGCACCTTGGCCTCCGGGGTAATCGGTGCATTGAGAATCGCCAAGCGTTCAATGCGATCGCGATGCTGCAGGGCATACTGCAAACCCACCGAACCGAGAAATCCTTGCACCACCAAATGCACCCGCTCTAGGTTCATAGCCTGCATCCAGGCATCCAGCGCCGTTTGGAAGGCGGCCGAGGTGTAGGCGAAATCGCGTTTATCGGGCTTATCGGAAAATCCAAAGCCAGGCCAATCGGGAGCGATCGCCCAGAAACCTTGATCGGCCAGCGCCTCCATCACCTCGCGCCAGCCATAGCTCTGGGACGGCAGCCCATGGAGCAGCACCACCGGCGGCTTTGTCGTTTCATTCACCGGCTTGGCATCCCGGTAAAACCAGGTGACTGAGCCCACTTCAATCCAATTTTCAGTTGTAGTCACGGTAGGTTAATCAGTACTTTTTAAGGAATTTCTTCAAGATTCCTACCAGTGTTCAGTGTTTTGGGATTCTTGTCTATGCATAGAAAGATCTCAGGCTGATCCATAGACGAGACGAGAGGACTAGATGAGACTATCGATGAAATAGCTGATCGCCTGCTGCTAGACGCGATCGCCGCTAGCTTCGCACCGGCACCACCTGATTCAGATCCGCTGCCTGCCGTACCGCATTGGCGACCCTAAGGGCATAGACACTACTCTGGGGTTGGATGTAAAGAGGCTTGCCCTCCGTGAGATAGTTCAACACCGATTGGGTGTCTTGGGCAAACAGCCCCCGCCGACTGCCGCCATCTAGGGGGCGATCGCCCTCTGCCGTGACCAATTTACCTTGGGTACCGTCAAAATGAATCAAACCGTTTTGACCATGAATGTCTAAACGACGTTCCGCTGCCCAAATAGCCTCACCCTTGCCATAGATCACCTCTGCCATCAGCCCGCTTTCAAACTGAAGCTGACCAGCACATAGGCAAGTGGTATGGAACGAATCTCCCATGCTGTGGGGATAGGTGGAGGGATGGTCTACCCAGACTTGGTTTTGTCCGCTCACCGACGTTACCTTGCCAAACAGGGTCGTTAAGCGATGGATGCGAGATAGGGCACCCACCAGCGGAAAGCCAAAGGTATCGGCTTGATAGGTCCATTTGCGGGGGGCGGGGTGCTGGGGGTTGAGGCTGGAGTAGCGTACATAGAGGGGCTTGCCAATGGACGGCAACTGTTGAGCGATCGCCCCATGGACGCCACTCAAAACATCAATCTGTTCCACATGCAGCAGCCGATGCTGAGCCTCAGCTAGGTTGATCAATTCCTCTGCTTCCGCACTATCGAGGGATAGGGGATATTCCACCACCACATGCTTACCTGCCTGCAGCGCAATGCGGGCGATCGCTCCATGGAGGCGGTTCACGGTGCAAATAACCACCACATCCACATCGGGATGCTGCACCAATTCTCCCCAGGTGGCTAGGGCAGGAATGCCAAAGGGCTGACAAAACGCAGCCGTGCGTGCCTGATCTTGCCCCGCCACGGCTACCACCTGCGATCGCCCATCGGCTTGAAAGGTTTCGACTCGCAGCTTGGCCGCATAGCCCGTCCCCACGATGCCCACTCGAATGGGTGCATTCATACGCTGTTCAATCCCCTCGTCCTGCGTCAATACCTCAGTTTTGCATGGAACTGCGATCGCCTCCGCTCGCTTCGACGATGAGCATGGCCCAAACGCCAAAACCTTGCTTTTCCGTTGCCATGTCTCGTTCTAGACAGATAATATTTTCTAATGAGTCCATGGTTTTTGCGCCTGACCTGGTTATGAAGAAAACCTTAACTACGGGTATAGGGTGCCATGATTGAGCGCGATCGCCCTATCCGATCGACGGGTTTCCGATGACCTATAAGTAATTCAGCGGCAAAACACGGAAATTCATGAGTAATCCCATTAGCTCAATTTATGGAACTGACGTCACAAGCCTTAACTTTTCCCGTAGTATCAGAAATGGAGTCAGGCAACAGTGCCACGCGTCGCTCCACGCCCACGGGTGGAGCTTTTGACTCCGCAACCATAATCCTGCCGTTTTAGATTATTTGAGAGGACTACTGCATGGCAACTTTTAAAGTTACGTTGATTAACGAAGCAGAAGGACTAAACACCACCATCGATGTACCCGAAGATGAGTACATTCTTGACGCAGCAGAAGAGCAAGGCATTGACCTGCCTTACTCCTGCCGGGCAGGTGCTTGCTCCACTTGTGCTGGTAAGCTACAAAGCGGCACCATCGATCAGTCTGATCAGTCCTTCTTGGATGACGACCAAATCGAAGCTGGGTTTGTGTTGACCTGCGTTGCATATCCCACTTCTGATTGCACGATCCTCACTCACCAAGAAGAAGAACTGTACTAAGTTCGACGAGCTTCACATCGACGAGTTCTGAACTAAAGGGCAGGGATCAAGGAAGCGTTCAACGGTCATGCTCTCTGCCCTATCTTTTTTTAGCGGTCTTGGCTTATGTCATGGTCTTGAATGACCATAGCAAGAGGCTTGCTTCTTCATAAAAACTAATGCTGCTGCAGTCATTCAGCTTCACCCAGACTGTAGTCAATAGATATCCTATTTATTCCATAGGATTTATTGGATAGGACAAAACCACTGGCATCCTGGTTTGTGGTTCTTTCATCAAGATTGCCCATGCATACTGTAGATTCCACCACCGTTCTTGCCTTTTGGTTTGGCGAACCGATGCAGACGCCCAGCTATGCAGAACGGCGATCGCTTTGGTTTGGCAAAGATCCAGATCTAGACCGAGAGATTGGCGATCGCTTCCTAGGTACCTACCGACAGGCCGCTGCCGGGGAATTGGATCACTGGCAGCAAAACCCCTTCGATTGCTTGGCCCTTGTGATTGTTCTCGATCAATTTTCGCGCAACCTTTTTCGTCAGCAGGCCCAAGCGTTTGCCGCCGATAGCAAAGCGTTGTCCATTGCCCAGGGAGCGATCGCCCAGGGCTTTGATCAGCAGCTTCATCCTGTTCACCGCATTTTTCTCTATCTACCTCTAGAGCACAGCGAAGATCGAGCGATTCAGCAAGAGTCGGTAGCTCTCTTTCAGCAGCTTGCCGAAGCTTATCCTGAACTCAACGACACCTATGATTATGCCCTGCGCCACCAGCAGGTGATCGAACAGTTTGGTCGCTTTCCCCATCGTAATGTTGCCCTAGGTCGGGAATCGACTCTAGAAGAACAAGAGTTTCTAAAACAACCCGGCTCGTCTTTCTAGATGCCACGATTGAACGTAAATATCCTTTGCAAAATCAGAATGTAAGTCTTTAAAGACTCTAGGATAGAGTTAGGTTCAGTGTAATTACCCAAAGATTAACCATCTCTACATCATGGAACGTCCGTGGGTTTGAAGACTGCTCTGCTCGTCCCAGATACAGCGAAGACATCGGTTCCCCTGAGCATTGAGGCTGCCTAGAATGGCGATCGGCACCTCGCAGGCTAGTATCTGAGTTCAGCCGATAGTCGTACGATGAATCAGCGTGAGTACCTAGATGATGTCCTGAACCTCTAGGCAAGAAAAAGAGTTATTTTTCTCCGTCCAGTTTGCACACCCTATTAGATATCCGGGCACCTTATCTAAGTGTAATGGATAAGGAAGCTTGTGCTGGGCAACGAGATGAGTAGAGCGATCGCCCTTGATGCTCCTCTCTCACCTAGGTTGCTGCCAGCACGAGGGTTGGGTGAATTATCATCTTTGACGTTAATGTGGCGGTGCTTGAACCGCAGAGTTTTACATCGCCCATATCCCTTCACAACCGCTGGAGGATACACCCATGTCTCTTCATAACTTGGGTACGATAAGCGATCGCACTACTTTTAATAACCGGGTCACGGCTTTAGTCGATCCCCTAGACTCACTACAATTTAGCCTTGCCCGTGCCGGCAACTTAAATATTGGGGTTAGCGGCTTAAGACAAAACGTTAGGCTACAACTGTTCCGCAGCAGCAGTTCTGGATTGACTCGTATTGGTTCTTCAAACTATAGAGGCACTACCCCAGAATCTCTCAATTTCAGGGGATTGCAACGGGGGCAATATGTTGCACAGATTCAACTTCTTGCCCCAGGACGCACACCCTACCGAATGCGGCTATCTCGCCAATTAATCAATGATGTGATTGCTGAAGAACGCACATGGAATTCAGTTAATACCAATCTTTCTGCATATCAAGGAACCTTGGGTACAGCGGACACATCAGATATGTTCCGGCTCAATCTTGGTGCCGACACTCCCCTCAGCCTAACCCTGACTGGGTCACTCAACACCGCTCGGCTGCGATTAGTGAAGGACAATAACAACAACGGTTTTATTGACTCAGGGGAAGTCTTAGCATCATCTCCTGCAGGCGATTTGGAGAAATCTCTGAATGTCCGTAATCTTCCCAGGGGTACCTACTATGTGCAGGTGTGTGGGTCTACTAATGCACCCTATACGTTGGGTATGGCTCCCCAAAGTAACTTTGCCGTTCGCGAATTTGATCTGGGTACTCTCGGTAATACAATTGTGACCCGTACCGGCAGTGTTCACGACTTCAATACGTCTGATATCTACAGCTTTAACATAGCTGGCTCTAGTCATGTGAGTCTTGCACTGACCGGATTTGCTGGAGATCCAGATCTGCGTATTGCCCGAGATGCCAATGGTAATGGACTCATTGAAACACCGGAGATGATCAGCTATTCTTCTCGTCGCCAAGCGGGTATTGATGAATCGATCACGTTGAATCATCTGGCTGCAGGAACGTACCTCGTCCAAGTAACTCAACATGCGGGCACCAGCAACTATACCATGCGGCTATCGACAGGATATCCTACGGACTTGTTGCCTACCGAATATGATCTAGGTACCATTAACGGCACTCAAACGCTGAGCCAATATATCGGCAGTGGCATGTACTACCAAAATGCCGCTGACAATATTCGATTTACCTTGAATAGCACCCGATCTGTTAACCTGACGTTATCAGGGCTATCCTGTGATATTGATCTCAGACTAGTTCATGACGCCAACAATAATGGTGTTGTAGATACTGGTGACGTTCTTGGTTCCTCTGCCAATGGTAGTGATGGTGCGGAATGGATTGCCCAGTCATTACCAGCGGGTACCTACTTTGCTCAAGTTTACCGCTGGAGTAGTCATATGGATGACAGTAACTATCACTTCAGCGTTTCAACCGGTGACTGGTATAGCAGCAACTTAACGGATGCCGGTATTATCGGCGAGGCTCGCTACTTTGATACGCGAAATTACAGCCGCCGCTATGAGGTGATGAGCATTCTTCGGGCAGCTAAGGATTATGGGAATATTGATGATGCAGAACTGACGGATTTACGAACGTTCGTCAATGGTCAACGCACCACCATGCCAGATTATGTCCATAATTTGGCCTATAAGGTTGTCAACAGTAATCCCGCCAACCAGTGGTGGACAGGCGGAGCTAGCACCAGCACCAGTTTGGGCAATCTCTATGCTGGCGCAACGGCTGATCACTTAGAAAAACTGATTGGCAAATGGTTCCTTGGTTTAGATCATCCAACCGCCGCTTCAACTACAACCTATCGCTATACCAGCGGGGCATTGTTCCAAAATGGCATTGCTTACCAAGATGTAATGCAAGGTCAGCTAGGTGACTGTTACTTCTGCGCGGCGCTTGCCGGTGTAGCATTCCGTCATCCAACATCTGTCCAGAATATGTTTATCGATAATGGCGACGGTACCTTTACCGTACGTTTCTATAACAACGGCGTTGCCGACTATGTTACGGTCGATCGCTACTTACCTAGCACAGCCGCCGGTGGACGATACTACATGGGCTGGGGTGGTGGTTTGTATGACAACATCAATAATGAACTATGGGCTGCCCTTGCAGAAAAAGCCTATGCTCAAATCAATGAATCTGGATGGCTGAGATTCAATGGAGTCAATACTTACGACAGTATTGAAGGTGGCTTTTCCCATGAATCGTTACACCATATTACAGCTCAAACTACTGTGGAAGACTGGTCTCTAACAGACAGCGATCGCACCAATGTCATTAACCAGTTCAATGCCGGGCGCACAGTTTTCTTGGATTGGCAATCAGCCGATGGAGGTTTACATGCATTAACGTTGGTTGGCTATAACCCGACGAGTCAGTTGTTCACCGTTTATAACCCATGGGGACAACAGCGTGATCTGACCTGGCAACAAATTCTCAATGGCGATGCAGTTTGGCCAAGGTTTGTCCGATGGTTCTATTCAACCACCTAGAGCGTTTGCTACGTTGAATCAGCAGTGATCAAGACTTTCTTGACACTGCACGTTCTCCAATTCAAAACCTGATGTGAGGTCAATTCAGGTGGAATGCTTGAATCAGATAGGATCCTCAACTTGCTTGCGTGACCTATCCTTGTGGGAGGTTAAATCATGAGCCATGGATTGATGTACTGGATTGCTATGTTATGCCTCTGCCTCAGTTGGAGGTTTGAGAGCATACTTTATCTGATGCCCATTCATTTCAATCAACCTATGCTCAACAGGCAAGGACAAGATGTGGCTCACCACCCATGGATGCATAAGATTGAACTTTCGGCACGGGAAGACCTCTATCCTCCTAGTGGGATGCTGCCTCAAGCAAATCGCCCCATTGGCTTGGCATCGGTTTTCCTCTACTTCGAAAATCCTGGACTAGAGGATGTCACCATTGTTCTGGAAATGATTGAGATTCAAACCGTGGATGGACAGCCGCAGCCGTTTGAGTTTTCGTCCACGGACATTCACTTGCGTCCCCTGGAACATTCGGAGCTGCTTTTCCATCTAAGCAATACAGTGGGCTATGTCGGGGATGGGCCCGTGCAAGCGATCGCTACCTATCGAGTGGGCGATCGCCAGTACCATCTGACCTCGGATCCCGTAGAGATTCAAGAGTAGGCTGTCACAGGCACACTGTGCTCAATTTTTCTATCATGACAAAAAAATGGTAAAAAAAACTAGGGCGGCAAAACTAGCTGGAGAAAGAGGAGACAATTGGCTAGGCTAGGCACAGAGGCGAGAACAGGGTGAGGCAATCAAGATGGTC
>NZ_JACSWB010000220.1 GCF_016888135.1 Leptolyngbya sp. CCY15150 | reverse complement strand
AGGCGATCGCAGCCAGTTGCATCCGAATGAAGACGGTCTAGCTACAGAGAGAGCGATCGCTAGCAGGCAGAGGCAAGAGCAGGAGAGCAACGTCTGATATGGGCAAAAAGCCCTTAGTAGGCATTAGATAGTGTGGCGTAGAGGCTATTTGGGGTGGCTACAACTGTCACTGCTGTTGCTGCTTGAGATGAAGCCCTAGACTGTTTGGCAGGCTGTGGAGCATGTTGTCATGGAGAGTAGCTGTTGAGCAGAACCTAGCCCCTGCTCAGAAAAACAATTACTTATTTATGAGCGATCGCGTATACGCGTATACTTAAAGATAAGTAATTGTGGTAGCGAAACAGATCTATTGAGTAAGTAAAACGTTGATTGTTTCGAGGTGAGTTGCGGCATGGTGCCGAGGTGTCCAAAGAGCGATCGTGGGCTTGGGTTACTGTGGTGCATGAGGTTTTGGGTAGTCTGTTCGATAGCAAAAGAGGTAAGTTATAGATACATTAGTGCAAGATGCATAAGATGTTTAGGTAAGATGTGTGCATTAAAATAGGTAAGTGAGATATGTTAATGGCGATAGTAGGATAAGGTAATGCATTTCTT
>NZ_JACSWB010000219.1 GCF_016888135.1 Leptolyngbya sp. CCY15150 | reverse complement strand
GTCGCCTTGGCTATACGGGGTGCTATCATCGCTTCTCACTAGGTTCCAGCCCTTTTACTCTATTCTATCTACCGCCAGAGTCATTGAAGAGCGTTATGTCAAGTCGGGTTGAATGCACATGATGAAGCGACATGAGTGCCCCTGTCGTACCCTGGCCACCAATCGTAAAACGTGAGATAGGACACAACCCCATGCGATGCTCATCCTCACACCACACCTCGACGTCGGCGTCGGGATAGGTCTGCTGAAGGTGCTCGACGTTCTCCTGAAGTTTTTTTTTCCAAGCGT
>NZ_JACSWB010000218.1 GCF_016888135.1 Leptolyngbya sp. CCY15150 | reverse complement strand
CTTCAAGAGCTTTGAGCAGCCCCGCAATTGCCGCATCAGAACCCAGGTTCCCTAACGCCTCTGCCGCGTTCCTACGCACATATGAGTCTGAATCTTCGAGCGCGTTGAGTAGCCCTGGGAGCGCCGCCTTTGACCCGGTTTGCCCCAAAAGTTCGACCCTCAGCCAGGTTGGCACGTTTATTGCTGCTATCTGGCTCACCGTATTGTCTTGAACGTTGGGCTTTACTTCTCCCGCCAACCGTGCTCCCAAGACCAAATCTAGGCTCAGCGATCGCTCCACCACTCGCACCGCCAACGCCTCATCCGTCACCAGCGCTAACATCAATGCCAGCGGCTCTGTCCACTTCAGGTAATTTAAATACTTCCGCTGCAAGGTGAGGTCATCCAACCCTTCCAGCCGCCCCAACAGCCACTCCGCCGCGTAATATTCCTGAAGCAACTGATGGCGAAATTCCACCAACTCACCATTACGCTGGAGCAAATGATGCTTGAGTAAGTCATCCAATGCCTTCCGGGGTACTAGGGGATCGGCAGTCTGCAAATAGTCGGCAAAGACATGATAGATTTCGGTGGGAGGAACCGCCACTCGTAATTCTGTGGGCTTTTTCCCTTGCATCATCTGTGCCGCCAATACCTTCAGCAACTCTGGCCATAGGCGGCGATCGCTCTCCACCACCACATCCTGCTTCAACTTCCGTTCATAACCCTGGGTAAACGCCCGAAACACCTCACCCAAATTTTGAGGAATCGTCTGAGTCTGCTGAAACAAACTGCACAGCATCCACAACAGCAACGGCGTTTGCCCAAACTCCCGCAACCGCTCCTTGAGCTGCTTCAGCATCGCTTCCGCCTGCTCCGGCACATAAGCCTGGATAAATGCCTGCATCTGTGCTTCCGTCAGCGGTTGCATCTCCAGCTTGCGCTCAATCCCCAGATCGCCCCCCAAGCTCAAATCCCTTGTGGTGAAGATCATCGGCACCTTAGGATGGTCACGCCGAAACGCCGAGAGTTGGGTACGCGCCTCCTCCGAGGGCAATTCATTCACCCCATCGAATAGGAGAAGGGATTGTTCCAACAAGGTTTCTAGCTGGTCAGGAGTGACGGCGAGGTCATGGCGCTTCAACGCATTGACGATCAACTGAGCGATCGATCCTTGCCAATAGCGCAGTTCCACCAAGATCGGGATGCGAAGCGAGGTCGAGAAGTCGGAGTTTTTGAAAAACTCCGACTTCTGGGACACCTCCGAGGCCTGAGTCGCCTCTTCCAACAGCAACTTTGCCAACGCCGTAGACTTGCCCGAACCCGGTCGCCCAACTAACAACACAGGCTCCGGCTTTTCCCCCAGCGCATATTTCCGCAAACCGTCTAAAACCGAAAACCGTTCGACTTTTTCTTTCTCTTGCTGTTCCTGTTCTTGCTCTTGTTTTGGCACCGTCTGCACCATCAACCCAAAATCGAAAATCGGGGCTGATTCTTGTTTCTGTCGTTGCCTGCTTTCAGCGTCGGTCAGCGTGTAATACTGCCACCATTTTTCATACGTTGTGACAACCGAATTTAAGTAGGGCTGAACGTCGATTTTCCCTATGCTGGAACTCTCCTGTGCCAGCACATCACTCCAGCGGCGATCGCTCTCATGAAACGCCCGCTGAAGCTCCCGCAACTCCGGAAACTGCTCCAAAATCACCCGAGTGGGAATCGCCCCACCGCCCAGATCAAATCCAGCGGCACGGGTTTCCTTCACCATGCCACAGACCTTGCCCGTCTTGAGATTCAGCAACGCCGCACCGCTGATTCCCACCTCAATTTGTGCCCCTTGCAGCTTGAGCAACGGAGGCACGTCCCCCGTCCATCCTTCATGGACAGGACGCACCGGAGCGCCCTGGGGATAGGACTTCAAATAGCCGTAGCTGTATAATTCTTGACCGATCGCCACCGACTCCTCATCCAAAAGCACACAGGGATGATCAGGCAACGGCTCCGAGAGTTTCAACAGCGCCAGATCAAGGGTTTCACCATCATCCGCTTTTGCCGTAGCGATCGCCGACAGAGACAATCCTCGCGCTGCATAGAACAGGGCGATCGGCGCATCCGCCGCCCTACGTACCACATGGGCACAGGTGAGCACCCACCCAGACGCCACAAAAAAGCCCGTCCCCCAGCCACCGGGGACAGTAATCTTAACCGTACACTGTTGCAGCAACTCCTCTAGCGGCAGCGGCGTCAAGGCCTACTCCTTCGTCGGCGCTTTTCACTCTAGTGTAATCTCTGAATCAGAGCAGCAAACATCTGCATCATTCCCCCAATAGTCATGACAACCGGCGAATGTCCCCATACGACCTGCTTTAGCCCTAGGCTTGGATGCCTAAACCTGGTTCTCCATCCTACTTAAGCAGGCTATTCTAGTTAAATCAGGAGCGATACAGGGGCTTCCCATCCGTAGATTGTTCATACATAGCTTGGATCTTAATCATGGCGCGATCGCATTGGAGCTTAGGGCTTAGTGTACTCCTAGCGGGATTGGGTAGTCTGCTCATTCTCCCACCCAGCCTGGCTCGTCCGGCTGACGTTGCCACCCCCCTAGCCACCCAAGCTCGGCAACTGTTTGACCTGGGAGGGCAGCAGTACAACAATCGCCAGTTTACAGAAGCGATCGCCACCTGGGAGCAAGCTCTGGAGCTTTATCGACAACTGGGCGATCGCCGCCAAGAAGTTTATCTACTCACCAACCTCGGCAGCGCCTATGAGAATCTCTATCAAACCGAGACGGCGCTGACGTTCTACCAAGAAAGTCTTGCCTTGGCGGAAGAGATTCAAGATTCCTCAGGACAAAGCTATGCCCTAGGAAATTTGGGATATTTGTATGAACGGAATGGAGACTATGAGCAAGCCCTAACCTATTTACGGCGAGGTCTACCCCTAGCCCAGTCCCGAGGCGATCGCGCTGATGAAGCTTATCTGCTGAATCAAATTGGCATTGTTCTGAAAGCTCAAGGACTGATGGATGAAGCGATCGCTGAATTTGAGGCGAGTTTAGCGATCGCAGAAGAGCTTGGTGATCTATCCTTGCAGGCTAATAGCCAAGGTAATTTAGGTAACGCATATCTAGAGACCGGCCGCTATCCCCAAGCCCTAGATCGTTATGAAGTCACCCTAGCGTTAGTGCGACAAGAGGGCAATCGACAGGGCGAGGCCATAGTACTTCAACGTTTAGGCAATCTTTATTTAGATTTGGGTAATCCTGAGCGAGCTGTGGACTATTATCAACAAACTGAGGTCATCGCCCAACAACTGGGCGATCCACGCCTACAGGCCTACAACCAAGGTAACCTAGCCCTGGCCTATCGTCATCTAGGACAGATGGATCGGGCCTTGCCAGAGTTACAGCTTGCCCTCGATCAATTGCAAACCTTAGGCGATCGCCCTCGATTGGCCACGGGTTTCAACAGTTTGGGCAATATCTATGCCGACCTCCAAGAGAATGATCTGGCTATCCAAGCCTATCAACAAAGTCTAGAGCTATCCCAAACCTTGGGCGATCGCCATGGACAGGTTATGGCTTTGGGTAATCTAGGGCAAATGGCGGAACAGCTAGGTCAATCCAATCAGGCTTTATCTTACTACGAGCAAAGCTTGCAGTTGGCTGTGGAAACGGGCGATCTGCGCCGTCAGGGGTTGGCGCTAGATTATCTGGGTGCTTTTTACTTCAACCAAGCAGACTATGAACAATCTGTGGTGTATTTGAAGGATGCCGTTGAAGTGTGGGAGTCCATGCGTCCGGGGCTGCAGGATGAGGATCAGGTGTCATTATTTGAAACCCAAGTGTCCACCTATCAGTTGCTCCAGCGGGCGCTGATTCGCCTCAACCGCTATGATGATGCCCTGGAAATGTCGGAGCGGGGGCGGGCCCGAACGTTCATCGAACTGGTGGCAAATCGTCAATCGCCAGCGATCGCCGCTTCCCTACAGGTGCCGCCGCCCAGTTTATCGGATATACAAGCGATCGCTCGTCAACAGCAGGCCACGATCATTCAATATTCCATTCTTTCATCAGCGGAGTTGGCTATTTGGGTGATTCAACCCACTGGTGAAATCCAGTTTCAACTGGTGCAGTTCAATTCCAGCGATCTGACCCTAAACATGGCCGCAGAAGAAACTCGGGTTGCTGCCGCCCTGGGACGGGGACGCCAAGATCCTCAATGGACATCTCTAGTCCAGCAAACCCGGAGCGGCATTCTAGAACCAGCGGACTTGCCCGAATTCACCTTGCCGATACAGGCTGTTGAATCGCCGCCATCTCCTACATCTCCGACTCGACGCCAGAATCCACAACTGCAGTCGTTTCATCGTTTATTGATTGATCCCATTGCGTCATTTTTACCTGATGATCCGACCAGCCATGTCATTATTATTCCCCATGATTCCCTGTTTCTGTTACCCTTTGCTGCCCTGCAAGACGAGGATGGACGTTATCTGATTGAACGGCATACGGTGACCACCGCGCCATCGATCCAGGTGTTAGCGCTCACCCAGTCGCGACCTATTTCCCCAACCTCTCTGATTGTCGGCAATCCCCAGATGCCTAGCGTTGGACAACCACCGCTGCCCCTCTCGCCGCTGCCCAATGCTGAGCAGGAAGCGATTGAAATTGCCGCTTTTCTCGATACCGATCCTCTCCTAGGAGCAGAAGCTACCGAATCGCGAGTTGTGCAGCAGATGGGAGAGGCACAGGTGATCCATCTTGCCACTCACGGTCTTCTCGATGATTTAGGCGAAGTAGGGTTGCCGGGAGCGATCGCCCTTGCCCCATCCAGGAGCGACAATGGCTTACTCACCGCTGGAGAAATCTTAGAGCTACGCTTATCTGCGGATCTGGTTGTCCTGAGCGCCTGTGATACAGGACGAGGGCGGATTACGGGTGATGGAGTTTTAGGGTTATCTCGATCCTTTATGGCGGCTGGAGCCAATAGCGTTCTTGTCTCACTATGGGCAGTGCCCGATGATTCTACCACTCTCCTGATGACAGAGTTTTACCGACACCTGGCTGAAACACCAGACTCAGCTCAGGCTCTGCGCCAAGCGATGTTAACCACAATGGAAACCTATCCTAGCTCCCGCGACTGGGCGGCATTTACCCTCATGGGTCAATCATCCCTCAGCCAACCATAGTTAGGGCTCAGAGGCGATCGCGTCGGGCTTAGCTGATGCAACAATCTCTCGAATATGATCAACCCGCTGCTGATACTCACCATTGGACAGAACGGCTGCCGATCCTTCTGTTGAGAGAGAGGTTTGTAGATCAATCCATGACCGACAACCGCCATAGCTGCTATCGTAGGTTAGCGTATGAGGCGTAGATAATCGATGAACCCGCAGCAATAGACCCAACAGAGGCGATCGCGGCTTCCAGTTCAGGCGATCGCTCACGAACGTCTCATTCCAGATATGAAACGGCAGTAGAGGCTGGAGGGCGATCGCTTTGGGTAAGGATAGAACATCGGTAATCTGCGCCCAGCCTGTGAGGGTGACGTTTTGGGGATGCCATCCCGATTCCACCGGCTGCACCTGATGGGCATACACAGGCTTCAGCAAAGCAGGTTTCTGGTGCTCGTAGGTTGGAAATAACCACACCTGCCGATGGGGAATAGTGAACTCTCCCTGGGTTTCGCGAATGCCGCCCTTGCGCAAGAGCAGAATGGTGTCGCCCTGGGTGAGCGCCTGTACCGCCACATGCCATTCCTTTAGAGCAGAGGTTAGATCAAGAGGTGCCATCATCGTCTAGTCTCCAGAAGTTGACCATTGGCTAAAGGGATGTTGAGCTAGATAAGCATTAAAATAGCGCGGATCACCGGATACGTCTTGGCCAATCCAGGGCGGCAGGTCAATCGCCTGATGTTCATCGTGGAGTTCCACCTCAGCGATAATGAGACCTGCATTATCACCGTTAAATTCATCCACCTCCCATACCAGGTCAGCGATCGCAATTCGGTAGCGAACCTTTTCGATCATCGGCGATGAACAGAGCAAGCGCATAATATCATCCGCATCGGTGCGCGGAATTTCATACTCAAATTCTGCCCGACTTAGCCCCACGGTCGGCCCCTTCAGAGTTAGGTAACTGCGATCGCCCGCCACTCGCACCCGCACCGTGCGCCCCTGATCCGACACGATATAGCCTTGACGATAGACGGTTCCCTGACCGAGCGATCGCCAGTCGTCGCCAATTACCAAAAACTTACGCTCAATTTCCGTGCCCATAGACTACACTCCCCATCTTCCTAAGACTGATCCTGTAAATAGAGAAATGCTGCCACCTCAGCCGCCGTCGGTTGGGCAGCGATCGCGCCCGCTCTCAACGTCGTCAAGGCACCCACCGCACTGGCATAGGTGACCATCTGCCGCACCTGATCTGCATCTTTGAGGGCATCCATGCCCCGCTGACACAGTTGATGAATGAACCCGGCCAAGAAGCTATCGCCCGCGCCGGTGGTGTCCTCCACATCCAAGGAGAAAGCGGGCAGCTTGCCTTCATGGTCACCCAGGTAATAGGTGCAGCCCTTTTCCCCGGCGGTCACCAAGACCCCTTCCACATGCCCCAGCAGATGGGCGATCGCCGCTGGTTCTACAGTGTTAAACAGCCACAGAGCTTCATCATCCGAGAGCTTTAGAAAGTCGGCCCGTTCAAGATACTGGCGAATCAACGACTTGGCTTGCCTAGGATCGGGCCAAAACATCGGCCGCCAGTTCACGTCTATCATCACCTTGAGGAAGCGATCGTCGGCAAAATCTAGGGCCCGATCAATCGCCTGGCGCGTGGTGGGATAGGCCAACTCCAAGGTGCCTAGCACCAAGATTTCTGCGGCATCAAACAAGGCACCGGGCAACAAATCTGCCTGTAGGCGCGTATCGGCAAAGACTGTCGTATCGCGATCGCCAAAGCCTGCAAACTGGCGATCGCCCTCTAGGGAACGCACCACATAGACCTCACGGGTGGGAGCTGTACCATGGCGCTGAATGCCCACCCCATTCACTCCGGTGGTGCGCAGCAGTTCCACCAAGATTTGCCCCGGCTCATCTTCTCCCACACAGCCCACAAATCCTGCCGCCGTCCCCAGTTTCACCAGCGCACAAGCCACATTGGCCGGAGCCCCTCCCGGATAGGGCGTCCAAGACACCACCTCATCCACCGCCAAACCGGGCTGGTCTGCAATCCGGTCAAACAGCACTTCGCCCAAACACAACACAAGCGGCTCAGTCACCATAGTTTTCTTTGCAGGATAGTAGGAACGTCACGCCGACGAAAACGCGGGTCATCACCATGAGGTACCTAATCGTAGCAAGATCTAGGGCGATCGCCACCCATTCCCCGGTTTGCCCCCCATACCCATACCATGAAGACCCCAAGGACTTCAATGGCAACTCATACTTATGGAGGAGCGAGACGCTCACAGAACCTTGATGGCTCACATGCCAAGGTCATAGCCTCATTCAGCAACGCCGGCACGACCAGAGCAAAGGGAGCGATCGCTCTCTAAAACATGACGGTTGTGGCGCAGGTAGTCACTTAACCACTGACAGCTTTGGTCGATTAACTCGGTGCGGGTCAGGGGAGTGGCGGGGATTGCCGTCACATCCCAAACCTTCACCACCCGGTCGGCGGCACCCGAGATCAGACGATCACCATCAGGATTAAACGCGATCGCTGCCACCCGTTGCTGATGTCCCTCTAGGGTTTGCAATAAGGTACCATCTGGAGACCAAAGCTTTACCGTATTATCAAAACTGCCAGATGCTAACATCTCACCGGAAGGGCTAAAGCTAACCGATGTCACCCCTGAACGATGGGCCGTAAACTGTTCCAACAGTTCGCCCTTCATCGACCAAAGAATGACGGTATTATCCATACTTCCCGAGGCTAGGCGCTGGCCATCGGGCGAAAAGGATACGCTATAGACACCTGCCTGATGGCCTTCCAGGGTATGAACTAACTCTCCTTCCAGCGTCCAGATCCGCGCCGTATTATCGCTACTAGCAGAGGCTAGGTATTGACTATCGGGCGAAAAGGTTACCGTACGCACCCCTTCTCGATGTCCTGATAGCTCTCGCACCAACTCTCCCTGCCTCGTCCATATCCGAATAATCTTATCATCTCCTGCGGAGGCAATCCATTGACCATCAGGAGAGATATGAACGCTCAGCACCTCTTGAGTATCGGCATTCACGGTGCGCAGGAGGTCACCTTGGCGATTCCATAGATAAAGTTGACCGTCAGAACCACCGACTACAATCAAATCACCGGTCGCATCCAAGCTCACCGCATTAGGAATGCCTTGAGGTTGAGTGATGGTTAGCTCTTGGGTAAAAAAGTTCTGATTATTCCGTCGCCAGATTTGGATGGTGGTATCGGTGCTGGTGGAAGCGATCGCCTCCCCATCTCCGCTGACCGCAACGCTGAGCACCCGCCGATCATGCCCTTGAATATTTTGGTGCAATTCTCCAGCAATATTCCAGACCCGCAGTGTTTTATCGTAGCTACCTGACACAACGGTATCTCGATCAAAAAATGCCGCTCCAGAAGCAATATCCAAATGGCGGAAGGTGTCGATCAGCAGGCCCGTTTCTGTAGACCAAACTCGCACCGTATGATCGGCACTAGCCGAGACTAAGCGCTGGCCATCGGGACTGAAATTTGCACTGATCACTCCAGAGGTATGCCCTTCCAGAACTCTCAAGAGATTGCCCTGAATATCCCAGAGCCGTAAGGTATCGTCAGCGCTGGCAGTTGCAATGCGTTTCCCATCCGGCGAGAAGCGTACGGCCCAGATTTCGCCTTCATGCCCTTCAAAGGACTGCAATAACGATCCGTCTAAGTTCCAAAGGCGCGCAATTTTATCGCCACTACCAGAGATAAGTTGCTGGCCATCGGGTGAAAAGCGAATACTAAACACCTTATCTTGCCCAACAGACCATCGTCGTAGCTCATTCCCTTCTAGGTCAACTAAGCGAATGGTTGAATCGGCGGAAGCGATCGCTAAGGTATCGCCAGCTGCATTGAAATCCACACTCCATAGGGGCGCATCATAGGTCAGGGTATTCAGTAAAGTACCATCAACGCTCCAGATTTTCACCGTTCCATCATCACTAGACGAAGCCAGCCGCTGCCCATCGCGGGAAAAAATGGCTGTCCATACCGTTCCCTCATGTCCCTCAAGGGTTGCCACCAAACTGCCATCCGGACGCCAGAGCTTGATGGTGTTATCTGCACTCGTAGACGAAACCATTTGTCCATCCGGTCTCACATGCAGGTTTGTGATCAGGTCAACATGGTCTTCCATGCGATTTTGTTCAGTTATCAACTGAAATAGATATCTGAGATTATCTTCCGTGCTTTGATGCATAGGGTTATCTGAGGTGATCCATCCCAGCTCAGCTAGATGGATATTGGCCTTGGCGCTAGCCAATAAGCCTCGGAGTTGATCATGGGTTGCAAACGTTGCCCTAGCCGTTTCACTCAGCGTCGCCGTTTGCAGTTCTTCCACGAAACGTCGTTCTCGCTCCGCCACTTGATACTGCACAAAGGCAGTCATCGCTAATCCACAGGCAATTACAAAGCCCACCGTTGCGCCGATAATCGTAATCCGCTGCCGTTGCGATCGCTTTTGGCTGCTGGTGACCACATATTCAGACTGAAGCTGGGTGGGTAAAGGATTTTTTCCCTGGGACGTGGTCAGCCACATTTCCGCCTCGGTCAACAGCGATCCCTGAAGCAGAAAACTAGGGTCGCGATCGCGCTTATCCCATTCCAGCGATCGCGCCAATAATTTGGTGTGGTATTTTACATGGTCTAGATCTGTATCTAAGGCCGTGAGCAGCGCTTGATAGGCTGTTTCAAAATCATCCGTCTCTCGAAAAAAGATCCAGTTGAGTGCCGCTAAAGTCGGAGAAACATCCTTGTATTGCACATCCTGGCAAACAATAGGCAGCAATCGCTTATTCAGAGCAACGGACTTGTCTAACTCCACATTGCATTCATAGGATGCCAACCATTCTGGACTTAATATAAAAATGACCGTATGGGTTTTCTGGATACCTTCCTCAATTTCTAACCGCCAGTCGGCATTGGGTGGAATATCGTTCCAGTCTACCCACACAGTCTTGCCCGACTGAATAAGATAATGGTGCAGCCTAACCGCAAACTCTTTGTTGCGACGACAGTAGGAGAGAAAGATGTCTGTCATGGTTGATTACCCCGATGTCAGTGACGATTGAAGATCACACAGGTAGATGATCCTGATAGATGGCCATCAGGATGAATAGGTTATCAATGGGCTAAACATGCGCGCATAAAAAGGCTGATAGGGACAAACAAGTTCTCCAAAACTTTACAACACTACACTGTTATCATTCCCCCAACTCTCTACGTAATAACCACTATAAAAGCTATAAATCCATAACAACAGACTGCTAGCCCCAACCCCAAGCGATCGCTTGTTCACCCCTGCCATCCAGCCGGGTTCATCAATCAGTGTTGCGATCGCCATCATTTTGTAACGACCTTGTTGACCTAGGGCACGACATGGTAGATTAAATCCACAACCGCTAGGGGTGTCTGGGAAACCGGGCTGAGAATATACCCTGAGAACCTGAGTCCGGCTCATACCGGCGGAGGGAAGCGACTATCTGAGGAATTAAATATGCGTGAATCGTGGGTTAGCCCTCGTCGCGGTCAGCCGATCGTGACGCAGATGCACTATGCTCGGCAGGGCATCTTGACCGAAGAAATGCGCTATGTGGCGCAACGGGAAAACCTATCCCCGGAACTCATTCAAGCTGAAGTGGCGCGGGGGCGGATGATTATTCCCGCCAACATCAACCATGCCAATCTGGAACCCATGGGTATCGGCATCGCCGCCACCTGCAAGGTCAATGCCAATATCGGCGCGTCACCCAACTCATCCAACTTGGATGAAGAAGTAGCCAAGCTACAGTTAGCTGTCAAATATGGTGCAGATACGTTGATGGATCTATCCACCGGCGGCGGTGACTTGGATGCGATTCGCACCGCCATCATCCAAGCCTCACCCATTCCCATCGGCACGGTGCCCATTTACCAGGCTCTAGAGTCGGTGCATGGCGCGATCGAACAGCTCACCCCCGATGATTTTCTGCACATCATCGAAAAACATGCTCAGCAAGGCGTGGACTATATGACCATCCATGCCGGCATTTTGATCGAGCATTTGCCCTTGGTGAAAAACCGGATTACCGGCATCGTATCGCGGGGCGGCGGCATCATTGCCCGCTGGATGCTGCACCACCATCGGCAAAATCCTCTCTATAGCCACTTTGATGACATCATCGAAATCTTCAAACGCTATGATGTGTCCTTCAGTCTAGGCGATTCCCTGCGGCCAGGCTGCCTGCATGATGCCTCCGATGCGGCCCAGCTAGCCGAGCTGAAAACCCTAGGCGACCTCACCCGCCGCGCCTGGGCTCAGGATGTGCAGGTCATGGTGGAGGGGCCAGGGCATGTGCCTATGGATCAAATTGAGTTTAATGTGCGCAAACAAATGGAGGAATGCTCCGAAGCGCCGTTTTATGTCCTAGGCCCGCTGGTGACCGATATCGCACCGGGCTATGACCATATCACCTCCGCCATTGGAGCCGCCATGGCTGGTTGGTATGGTACCGCCATGCTCTGCTACGTGACACCCAAGGAACATCTGGGTTTGCCCAATGCGGAGGATGTGCGCAATGGCCTGATTGCCTACAAAATTGCCGCCCATGCCGCCGACGTCGCTCGCCATCGACCAGGGGCCCGCGATCGCGATGATGCCCTATCCCATGCGCGCTACAACTTTGACTGGAACCGCCAGTTTGAACTCTCCCTCGACCCCGATCGCGCTCGGGAATATCACGACGAAACCCTACCCGCCGATATCTATAAAACAGCGGAATTTTGCTCCATGTGTGGGCCCAAATTCTGCCCCATGCAAACTAAGGTTGATGCCGAAGCCCTAGACCAGCTAGAGCAGTTCCTAGCCCAGGAGAAAGTCGCCGTTTCCTAGGCGTTATCTCGTCATATCCAATCTGGTTAAAGGGTTAGGTACAGGATATAGTCCTGGCTCTGGCCCTTTTCTATAGATCGATACATCGCAATTGACCTGTAGAATGCGTGAGCGCCAGCGTAACGCATCAAAGCCTTACAAAACAGTCTATTACGGCTTCGCTGAACAGCACCATACACCGCGATTTATCTAGATGTGTAGGATGCTCAAGCGATCGCGCCTGCCTCAAAGCTTTGCAGGACAGTGCGTTACGGCTTCACCTAACAGCATTCTACACCCTCATTGTGTTGAAACCCGCGCTCAGATAGACGGTTTGGGCGGCAAGCTCATGGTGTCCAGATCGAGCACCTGGGCCAGATCCTCGGGACTCATCAACTGCTTCTCCAGCACCAGTTGCCGCAGGGATTTACCCGTTTCGAGCGATTCCTTAGCGATCGCTGCTGCATTCAGATAACCAATATGGGGATTCAGCGCCGTCACCAGCGCTAGGCTGCCCTCGGCATAGTCATGGCAGCGATCGCTCTGGGCGACAATGCCTCGGATGCAGCGATGGGTGAGGGCGGCCAGGGTGTTGCCAAGGATTTCGATGCTGTGGATGAGATCGTAGGCAATCAGCGGCATCATCACGTTGAGTTCCAGTTGTCCGGCTTGGGCGGCCAGAGCGATCGCACTGTCGTAGCCCATCACCTGGAAGCAGACCATAGAGGTCATTTCTGCCATCACAGGGTTATATTTACCCGGCATAATCGAAGAACCAGGCTGCACCGGCGGCAGTTGGATTTCCTTAAGACCGGTTTTGGGGCCAGAATCCATCAAGCGTAGGTCGTGGGAGATCTTGACGCAATCCTGCGCCAGGTTCCGCAAAGCTCCAGACACCGCCACAAACGGGGCCATACTTTGCATGGCTGCCATCAGATGGGGGGCGGGTTTCAGGGGCTGGCCCATCAAGTCGCTGAGCAGTTGAGTGACGCGATAGCGGTATTGGGGATGGGTGTTCAACCCCGTACCGGCGGCGCTGCCCCCAATCCCCAGAATAGTCAGGTCTTGGGCAGCGGCTTCTAGGCGGTTGAAATGATCGGTGAGAATCTGGGCCCAGGCTTTGAAGGTTTCGCCCAAGCGCACGGGTACGGCATCTTGCAGGTGGGTGCGGCCTGACTTAACCACGGCGTGGAATTCTTCCGCTTTCGCATCTAGGGAGGCGATCGCGTCGGTGAGGGCCGGATAGAGGGAATGTTCTAGGGCCAGCAGGCCGCCAATGCGAATGGCTGTGGGAATCACATCGTTGGTGGATTGCCCATAGTTGACATGGTCGTTGGGGCTGACGCGGGCGTAGTTGCCCTTTTGGTCGCCCAAGAGTTCTAGGGCGCGGTTGGCCAGCACCTCGTTGACATTCATATGGTGGGAGGTGCCAGCTCCGGCTTGGTACACGTCCACCACAAACTGATCCCGCAGACTACCCTGGAGAATTTCATCAGCAGCTTGCACGATTGCTTGGCTGAGGTCGGCAGGAATGCAGCCCAGTTCTGCATTGGCGATCGCCGTCGCTTTTTTGATCAGCAAACAGGCGTCTACATAGGTGGGCAGAGGGCGCAGGCCACTGATGGGAAAGTTCTCCGTTGCCCGTAGGGTTTGAATGCCGTAGTAGGCGTCATCAGGGATCTGGCGTTCTCCCATCGAGTCTTTCTCAATCCGGTATGCGATCGCGTCTGCCATAGCCCATATCCTTCCATGATCATGTGCGTGGGGTTTTCGAGCGAGAATTCCCCTTGCTGTCCTGCTCCATTGTCTGGTGAACAGCGGCGTTCAGCAATGGGCGATCGCTCACCATTCCCCCAAAAATTCGTCAAAACTTCATACTAATCCTCCTGGGTGCAAATATCCCGTAAGTGTAGGGTTTGCGGATGTCATTTAGAAGACAGCGGTGATAAGCTGAAAAAATCAGGTCTGAATGTCATATAGGGTTGCACTACATATCGCGCTGCTTTTAGCTGCCCCAAGCATGGGGTATCTACTTTTAGGAATCCATGCATGTTAGACACAGCTACGGCCGACGGTGGTCAGTAGAATGCATGTTGCCCCTGAGTCCATGAAGGGTTGTAAGCAGTCGCTTTTTCCATGAATTGACCTACCGTTGTTGCCTCCGGCGGGTACGGGTTTAGATGCTATGTCTCCATCATCGGGCGTGCCATCGAGTTTTCTGATGAGCCGCTTTGCATTGCTCAATTCCGCCATTTAGCTAGGGCTTTTGTATGCGCTCTACCATGACTAATAATAGTGACGCCCATACCTGGTTTAGCCAGGGCAACACACTGTACAAAATTCAACGCTATGAAGGGGCGATCGCTAAGTTTGATAAATATCTGAAAACCTGCCCAGATAACCATGAAGCTTGGAGCCGACGGGGCTATGCGCTGTCTAAAATGGGGGCATTCGTCGAAGCTGTCGCTAGCTTTGATCAGGCGATTCGCTATTGTTCGTCCTACGCGCTAGCCTGGCACGGCCGCGGACTGGCCCAAACGCGCATGGAGCAGTTTGAAGAAGCGATCGCCAGTTTCGACCAAGCCATTACCCACAGTCCCGACGACTACAAGATTTGGTACAACAAGGGCCATGCTCTGATGGGGCTCTATCGCTATAAAGAGGCGATGGTGTGCTTTGAGAAAACCGTGGAGCTACGTCCTGATAACTACCGGGCTTGGTACAATCGGGCTGTTTCGCTGGTGTCGCTGCGTCGCTATGGCGATGCTCTCACCAGCCTCGACACCGCCCTGACCATTAAACAAACCTGCTACTACGCATGGAATCAACGGGGGACGGTGCTCGCCAAGCTCAATCGCCATGAGGAGGCGATCGCCAGCTTTGACAATTCCCTCAAATGCATGAACAACAACCCTCAAGCTTGGTATGGCAAGGCGTCATCCTTTGCCAGTCTCGATGATGCTGCCCACGCCCTCAAATGCCTGAAGCGGGCCATTATCCTCAGCCCCAATCTATATAAGGTGATGGCGAAAACCGACTCCAATTTTGATCCAGTACGCAACACGGCTACTTTTCAAATGCTCATGCAAACCATGGGGTGAGATCAGCGTTAGACGCGCTATGCATGGGGGACGGTGGCCAATCCAGATGTCTATCCCCCCTGGATATGAAACGGCGCAGCGGGGGATTGAAGGCAGGATGTTGCAGCCATGACCCTTCAAGCAGACTGGACATGAGAAGGCTTGACGATCGCAGCAGACCCACGGCAGAGTGGACATACGTCTGTTGGGAATTGTGCTTTGTCTAACCTGCCTCCTTTAACTATGGCGATCGCTCCGGTGGGCAATCCGCTGAGCATTGCGCCGATGATGGATCGCACCGATCGCCATTATCGCTATTTCATGCGGCAGATCACTAGCCGCACCTTGCTCTACACCGAAATGGTGACCACGGCTGCCATCCTCCATGGCGATCGCGACCATCTATTGGGATTTTCGCCCGAGGAGAAACCGTTAGCGCTGCAGCTCGGGGGCGATCGCCCTCAAGACCTAGCCCGCTGTGCTCAGATCGCGGAGGAGATGGGCTACGACGAGGTGAATCTAAATGTGGGCTGCCCTAGCGATCGGGTGCAGACCGGCAACTTTGGAGCCTGTCTCATGGCCCAGCCGGAGCTGGTCGCAGAAGGGGTGGCTGCCATGAAAGCCGCTACTCGCCTGCCGGTGACCGTCAAGCATCGCATTGGCATTGATGATCGCGATCGCTACGAAGACCTAGTGCAGTTTGTGGCCACCGTGGCCCAAGCCGGCTGTCAACACTTCACCGTCCATGCCCGCAAGGCTTGGCTGCAGGGTCTCAACCCCAAGGAAAACCGCACCGTGCCGCCCCTGCGCTATGGCGATGTCTATCGCCTCAAGCAAGAGTTTCCCCATCTATGGATCGAGGTGAACGGCGGCATCACCACCCTAGAGCAAGTCGCCCAGCACCTCACGGCCGTAGACGCCGTGATGATCGGCCGCGCCGCCTATGATCATCCCTACCTCTTTGCCACCGTGGATCGCGATATCTACGGAGCAGCGATCGCCCCTCCCAGCCGTGCCCAAGTCGTGGCCGCCATGCTGCCCTATGTGCAACGGTGGAGCGATCGCGGTCAGAAGCTGAACAAAATTACCCGCCATATGATCCACCTCTTTGCGGGGCAACCCGGTAGCCGCCTCTGGCGTCGCCATCTCACGGAACAGTCTTGCCAGATGGGAGCTGGTGCGGAGGTGCTGCAGCAGGCACTGGATCTACAGCAGGCAACCCTCGTAGCGGTGGGTGTTTAAGGGCGTTTGAGACGGGCGATCGCTCCTTAGGCAGTTGACAGCCCCCTGGCCCGATCGCCTAGGATCGAGAGGATTAGTTACTCAGGCAGATGGTCATGACCGTTCAATCCCTTCGTAGCGCTATTCCCGGCGGAGTTGTGGCCCTGGCCTTGGGATTGGGATTTGTAAAAATGCTGGCGGCCCTGTCTGGGTATGGCGATATTCCCCTGCTGAATCGCAGCGTGACGCTGCTACTCTGTATCGGTTGGGGAGTGGCGGCTAGCGGTATTGTGTTGCGGCTGCGGCAAATTGTGCGCAATGGCATGGCGTTGCTGATTGCCACAGAACCCGATCCAACCCAGCTTGCCCAAACCTACGAGGACAATCTAAGAGCGATCGCCCAAGCCATGGCCGGCGAAGAGGGTATCCCGTTGAAAAAGCACCGCTACCGTCTCAATCTTTATCCCAAAAGCTTTACCGGTGCTGAAGCAGTAACCTGGTTAGTGCGTCACCACAAAGGCACCCGTTTGGAAGCCACTCGCCTGGGAGAGGCGCTGCTAGAGCGAAACTACATTCACTCAGTGGCCGATTTGCCCTTCCAAGATAGTGACGCTCTCTACCAATTTGAGACAGAAGCCCTAACTCCTGTGCCCGATGCCGATGCTAGCCCGCCTCCGTTGGTTGAAGCAGATGGCTAGTTTTTGCCGATCCTAAGCTTGGAATGAACGGAAAGGCTGATGGTCTCCTGGGCTGAAATCTGGATTCTTTCATCCACCAAGCTAAAAACCTCCTTAACCCGACCTGACGTTCCATAAAAAGAGCGCCCCAACCTTGGCGATCGCTCACCGAGAGTCAGGGCGCAGGCATGGGTAGAGGAATAGTCCTCAGACAACCAGCGACGTAGCAGCTTCTTCCCGGAGGAGTTCTGCCTTATCGGTTTTCTCCCACGGCAAATCTAGATCGGTGCGTCCAAAGTGGCCATAGGCGGCTACGTTTTGGTAGAACTTGCCTCCAAATTGTGCCGGTAGACGCGTCAGATTGAAGGCTTGGATGATGCCCGCCGGACGTAGCTCAAAGTGCCGTCTGACTAAGTCCAGCAGACGCTCTTCTTCAATTTTGCCAGTGCCGAAGGTATCGACCATGATGCTGACTGGACGCGCAACCCCAATGGCATAGCTGAGCTGCACCTCACACTTCTCGGCGAGGCCAGCAGCCACAATGTTTTTGGCAACATAACGACTCGCATAGGCAGCGCTTCGATCCACCTTAGTGGGATCTTTGCCCGAGAAGGCACCGCCGCCGTGGCGAGAATAACCGCCATAGGTATCGACGATAATCTTACGACCCGTTAGCCCCGAATCGCCCTGCGGGCCACCGATGACGAACTTACCGGTTGGGTTCACCAAGAAACGGGTGCGATCGCTTGGGCGGAGGCTGAGGTCAGAAAAAGCTGACGTAACCACGGCTTCCCATAGATCCTCGCGAATACGCGCCTGCACTCCGGCATCATCGGTAATCGAATCAATGGTGGGCGTATGCTGAGTAGACACCAAGATGGTATCAATGCCCACTGGCTGACCATCTTCATACAGCACCGTCACCTGGGTCTTGCCATCTGGACGCAGGTAGGGCAACTGTTCAGACTTACGAACTGACGCTAAGCTGCGAGAAATCCGGTGAGCCAAGCTAATGGGCAATGGCATCAATTCCGGGGTTTCATTGCAGGCAAACCCAAACATCAGCCCTTGGTCACCAGCGCCAATCGCATCGAGCTCTTCATCGCTGGCTTGTTCTCGGCTCTCATGGGCCTGATCAACCCCTTGAGCAATATCTGGAGATTGCTCATCGATCGCCAAAATAACCGAACAGCTACTAGCCGAAAAGCCATTGTTTGCATCGGTGTAGCCAATTTCAGCAATTTTTTGGCGAACCACGTCAACGTAGTTAACCGGAGCCGTGGATGAGATTTCTCCTGTAATCAATACAAGACCTGTATTGACCACCGTTTCAGCCGCAACTCGACTGGTGGGATCAGCAGTCAGGAGTGCGTCTAGGATAGCATCCGAAATTTGATCACAAATTTTGTCGGGATGCCCCTCGGTAACAGATTCAGACGTGAATAAATAACGACGAGACAATGAACCGATTTCTCCCTTACTAGCGTTAAGAACCCAGTCGATTCGCAAAGCCAAATCTCTTAGGGGCTTGATCTGCACCCAGATCAATGCATTCAATCAGAGTAAAGCGCTCCTTCACAGTTTGCAAGCTTTCTTTAAAACTTATTGCAAAGTGTTGATAGGCGGACTCTCTCGATGAAATCCATCAAAACTGGCAGCACATTCCCACGCATGAGCATGGTCATGAAGTTGGCACGATGCACCCAACAGTTTGCGCCAAGTTGCCTTGGACATCCGGAACGATCGCTCTATTGGCTCCAACTTTAACATTTTTGGCTGAACACGAGTTCGACAACCATCAGCACGCGAAAGCACACGTTGAAGAAACCATCTACCCATTCAAGTAGTGCTCGTGCTCAGGATTTCAGGGTCTTGGATGGCTTCTAGAACCGCTTTATAGCCCCACGTTCCACCACAATCTTCGGGTGGGCAGGCTCGCTTAGCCTTAACGCAGACGGGGTAGCGAACGTCACTCTCAGCAGTCACTACCTTCTCAACCAAGACGTCATGCTCCCAAGAGTCGTAGTCTGATGGATGCAGAGTAAAACATGAGCCTTTGTTGCCCAAGATCTTGCCCCTGAAGCAACAGCCCCGTCCATTGAAAGAAGCTATCGATCGATGGGCTCCTCGATCGCCTCAGCTATTGCATGACTTAGAACAAGCGATCGCTCCTCCCAACGTCTCTCTCAGGGGTGGAATTTATCGGGGTAGTAGTCTACACCTTATGCGGCAACCGCTGCCCACAACCGTTATGGGCAGTTGCCAGGGTTCTAGTATCTCACCCAAACAGTTACGGCTAATTCACTAAACTGCAATTATTGGACTCTAAAACTACACCATCTTCTTCGAGAAATGCTTTGCAGCCTCAGTCTCATAGCACCTAAGAATTAAATCAGAGAGATGATCCAAATCATCAACTGATGAAATTATCACTCTCGAAGCAGCATCTCCCATTGAAGCCGACATTTCTTGCACTTCAAAACCTGGTGCCAATGCCCTAGCTTCCTCGACTGACAATCGAGTTACAAAGCTTTTCTTTTTAGGCGACAAATAGAACCTCAAGAACCACCAAGTTGTTTTACCAACATTAATACCAAAATAAGAAATAACGTCCTTGTATTTCACATCTAGATTATAAGCTTCAGAATTGGCAGCAATGGACTTAACCTTATCAAAAGCCTCAATTTCTTCGGCCGTTGTTTCAACTTTTACTTCTTCTAAATCTTGCTCTTGCTCATCTTGAATTGCCTCAACTTCAACAGTTTGAAGTTCGGGAGATACTCCTGACTGCCCCATCTCTCTGCTAATTGATTGAGTCATCAAATCAACTAGGCTGCTCTGAAGTGACTTTTTAACAATCGGACGAAACTTATCAACAACTTTATTTGTAACTCTGCCTTCTACTGCGTAGCTGGGAGCTATCGTGCTGAGTTGGGCAACTAAAAACCGAATAAATTCATCAGAGGGTGAACGCAAAAGGTTGTCTACAAGCTGAGTCATTCCCTTAAGATAAACCATCTCTTCAGCATGTTGCTTGATGATAGCCGAATCAAAGTTATCTCTGTGAAAAAATTTGAGGTTCTCAATCTGCTTTTGATCATAACTTAGGATGTTGAAGTTAAAAAATGGCTCGTCATCCATTACGTTTTCGTGACGTAAATCCGTAAAGAATCGATACTCAATTCCATTGGTGACAATAGCAACCTTAGTTACAAGTAACCCATTAAAGTATCTTTTTAGTTGACCATCATGAGCATCTGGCTTTTTGTCCCTTGCCTTTGCTTCTACGATCATGACGATAACGCCATTGATAGCTACGGCATAATCTACCTTTTCTAGCTGTCCTGATTTTTTGATGGCAAAATCAGCTATGAACTCCGGGATTAATTCGGTTGGGTCAAAAATATCGTAGCCAAGTGCACTAAAAAATGGCACAATCAGACCCATCTTAGTGGCTTCTTCACCCGTAACTAAATCAGCTCGCTTGCGAACTTGTTCTGAAACTTTGGCAATGTCATCTGAAAAAACCATGTTGCTTGTCCCAACCGCTAGTACTCACTTACTTAAGATTACCCGAAAGTGCTTCATCCATACCAATGACCCGGTTTTCTCTGTTTGCCAAAGATTATGATAGCAACTTTATACCGGCTTTAGGATGTGATGAAGATAGATCAAAGAATCTTTATGCTTAGTGTAACGCCAAGGAATTCAGAATACCATTGTTGTTGCCAGTACGGCCACGGCCCCATGGGAGTCCACCGAAACCAGAGCAACAGTTAAGCGATCGCTAGATTATGCTGTACCAAAACATCCTAAGAATAGGCGATCGCCCCCTGTATTTGAACAGTTAGACTTACACCTGCTTGAGGAACGGAAGCAGATGCATCATGTAATCTCGCTTTCCAATAGGTACACCCACCATGCGAAGAATATCGTAAGCCGTAACCATATGGAAATAGAAATTGGGCATTAAAAAGTCATGTACATAAGCGCTACCAGACATGGTGATGCAAAGATCTTGACCCAGATCGATGCGCGTAATCTCACTCAGCTTTTCATCTTCAGCGTTAATGCTCGAAAGCAGTTCCTTAGTATTCACAATATGGTCGGATGCATGCGCTAGAGATAAGACATTTGGATCTAGATTATCCATCGGCTTGCCATCACACCACAACGCAAAGTTGCGTGGTTGATTGCAGGTAAAAACTATCTGTGTACCCAAGGGAAGCATATCAGCCGCAATGCGCTCCTGCAGGAAAGCCTCATCCTCACTGAAATGTGTCTGGGCTGACGTTAAGAGGTGCTCAAGAGTCGCTAGGCGGCTTTGGAAGATGGTTTTGATGGAATCTATGTTCTGACTTGACATGTTGCAACCTCCTAAGACTTATTTCGTCAAGTCTAACTCATGGAACGAAACCAGTACCACCCCATGAACTCCATATTCCAGTGATCGGCAGGTAGTAGAACGTTGAAATGCTTATCAATCTTACGTCCTTCCACTCACCGTAAAACGATACTATCACTGACGAGGTGGATGCTGGTTCCTGGGCTTGGGCAACAGGGGATTAACAATCTGAGGCTAGAGTTAGCAGAAAAGCTAGGTTCGTCGCTGCCGCCAGTGCATGGGGAGCATTAGCCGCCATGAAAACAAAAACGCCAGGTTCCAGAGCAATAGGTTTTCCCTCTAGGGTAAGGGTACCGCTACCCGCGATCACCTGCACCGTAGCGTTGCGGGTAGCGGTATGTTCCGAGATTTCCGTTCCCTCAGCCAGACAGAAAAGGCTGGATTGACAGACGGCATCCTTCCAAATTACCTTACTGAGAACACCAGCATCAGGAAAGTTAAGGTGATCGTTGAGCTGGATTGTGGTTGTGGTTGATGTGATGAGTGTAGTAGCCATAGTGACATTAACCTAAATGGGACGATTGAGCACAGAGAATCACATAGCCAAGGTGGTCGGCATGACGACGGAAGACCTGGCGCATGGTGAGGATGCGATCGCGCATGACTGGACGAGTTATCATATTCCAGCCGAGAGTAAGTAAGGTGGGCAGACCTTCCTCTTGGACAATGCGTTGGGGATCGAGCAGGGCCATGGGGCCAGTGGCGTGGTGGTGAACCATCAGCCCTGCTTCCTGGCAGGCAGCGATCCAGGCGGCACTGGAAAGCGGTTGGGCATTGACCCGAATAGCGGCTGTGAGGTCGCGATGAATCTCCTCAGGGTTGGGGCCATTGGCCAGCAACTCATGACTGAGAAAACGGCCGCCCGGCTTGAGGCGATCGCGCACCCCAGCCAAAATCTTAGCCTTGCCTGACGCCGACTGCATGGATAAAATTGCCTCTGCTAAAACACAATCAAAGAGTTCCGTCACCTGATCTAGGTGAAAAATATCGCCCTCTTGAATCGTGACCTGATCCGTGAGCCCAGCCTGTTCTACATTGATACGAGCCTGGGCGACGCTGGCCGGATTTTTCTCAATCCCTACCACCCGCACCCCGTAGCGCTGAGCCAGAGCGATCGCACTATAACCAAAGCTAGCAGCTAGTTCCAAAACGGTTTCACCCGGCTGTAGATTAGCCCAACCCAGCAGTTGCTCTGTTGCACCATAACCACCGGGGCGTAAGGTCTGCTTACCCGCCGCCGCCAAAACCTGGTGACCGGGAGCTGTCTTGAGGTTGATCGGGGTTTGAACCATGGTCATCACCTGAGTGCTATGGACTAAGCTTGACAAAGATTCTCATCAAATTCTATGAGGTAGCTCATAGTCGTCCACAAAACTAGGCCCTGCGCTCCAACGACTTGTTATCTGGCTGGCACTACTCTAAGCTTTTATGATTAGTCTCCCTTTCGGATGCGTTCTTGAAGACGCTCAACTATATCTGCACTCAATTCTGCTTCTGGATCAGTTGTCTCACGGGTCGCTAAAACAGACTTAATTTCAGGCAGCGAAGCTTGTCCTAATTGCTTAATCAATGATTGAAACGCTTGCTGTTGCTGTGCAACGTCCGCATCGGGAACAGCCTGAATTCCATACGCCAGAGCTGCCTGACGAGTTAATGCATAAACGATGTACTGATTCAGCGATACACCTTCACCTTCAGCAAGTTGAGCAAGCCGTTGATGCAAAGTTTCAGGTAATCGTAAGGTTAATCGGCGCATAGATTTTCTTGCGATGTTAGCCCGCTTTTATTTACCAGATTCTCGGAACAGCACAACTCGCTTCTTTGTTCTCTTAGCTCTGTACATTGCAGTATCAGCATTTTTGAAAAGAATGTTGGCCGTTTCTCCATGTGTGGGATATATGGCAATACCGATACTTACTTTTATAGAAAAAACATTCCCATTAAACTCGCAGGGTTCAGCAAGCCGATCTATCATCTTTTCTGCAAGGGAAGTCACGTTAGCTTCTTGCTTGACTTCCAATAACAGGCAAACAAATTCGTCGCCCCCCCAACGACTGATTCTATCTTCACCTCTGATAAAAGTTTGTAAACGATGTGCCACCGTCACGAGTACATGGTCTCCCGCATCATGACCATGAGAGTCATTAATACTCTTGAATTTATCGATATCAATAAATAGGACGGCGAGTTTCCAACCGTGCCGCTTTGCCTGAATCAATCCGTGGTCAAGCCCCTGTTCAAATAACACACGGTTTGGGAGTCCGGTGAGTGCGTCCTGAAGCGCAATTTTCTGTGCTTCTTCTTCTTTGGTGCGGGATTCTAATAAATCGACACGTACTTCGGCCAGCTCGGTCTTCGCATCAGCGAGTTCAGATTCGATAGCTATGCGGTCAGCCAACTCTTTGGAAAGTTTGGTGTTAACTCGCTTCAAATCAACTGCTGCTTTTGTAATCTTATGTTCAACATCTTCATTCTTAGTGAGGGCCTGTTCAATAACCTCAACAGGGACTTCTTCTTGCTTCAGAACTTCATTGACTGATGTGAGTTCACTGGCAGCATCTCTGACAGTTTCTTTGATTTTTTCATTTTTTCTAAGCACATGTCCAAGCGAGGCTTTCTTGGCAGACGCGATTTTGTTAGCATCTTTGGGTTTCATAAGGATCTCTCTTTGTGTAGAGAAGGCTAACTATTGTTCATTTTGAAGATGTCTCTTCTAACAATCATAACAACCCTTTCTAGGATGACTCTCGACTTGTAGTGGGATGTTACTCGGACTGCTAAAATCGGTTCACTGCCAAGCGATCGCCCTTCCCAACACTTGTCTCATAAAAAGCGATCGCCCCTTCCAACTTTCTTCTCAGTAAAAGCGATCGCCCCCCTCAAAACTCTTCCCCGAAAAAGCGATCGCCCCTTCCAACACTCGCCCCAGGAGAAGCGATCGCCCCCCTTAAAACTATTCCTAGCAAAAGCGATCGCCCCTCCCAGTCTCTCTCAGGAAAAGCGATCGCTCAGAGGTTCTCCAGGGAAATGAGATATGTTGGAGTATGCTACACCTGATGCAGTACAATGCCTGCTCCATAAAGGCTTGGGCAGCAGCAGCGGTAGGAATCTTTGAGTCATCACAAGAGTATTGAGACCATCCGCTGCATACCCTGATTAGGCTTTACCGTGACTCTAAAAATTCCTCCATTGTTAAGTTAATATCAGTTGCAATCTGTCGCAGTAAGCGAGGAGAAATATCGCGTCCTTTATGGAAAGGAACGGTTGTTGCACGCCCATCTGGATGTCGAAACTGCTTATGTGATCCCTTTTGACGCACTTCAACAAACCCGAGACTTTCCAATATCCGAACTACCTCCTGTGGTTTCAGAACAGGTATGTTGCCCATAATTATGCAACTGTAATTTGTTGTGTTCCAACAAATACGGCTTCAAATTTCGTTTGTCCATCCTCAAGTAGCATTGCTATTACTTCACAAAGATTGCTTTGTAATTCATCCAAGGTTTCACCTTGAGAATGTGCTCCAGGGAAGCCGGGAACATACCCAACATAGAGGTTAGTGTCAGAATCTTTTTCCACAACAGCAGTAAATGTGTTCATGACCAATGTCTAAACCTAAAAGTTCATAAACTCAAGTATGGCACATACAAAAGATGCTCACATATGCTCAGCACCACAAGTAGCTAGACTAATGCGAAGGAGATAACTACGCTTCAAAGAAAATTAAACGGGAAAAGCTGCATGACTGAGCAAGCCTAACTGTGTTTTAGTCCGAATATGCTCCCTTGGATCATCATAACAATCTCTCTTGAGATGACTAGCTAGACTAATAGCTGAATATTACCTCCCCTAAGGCGGACTAGGCTGAAAATTGTCCGTGTAGCTATCCTGCTTGGGGTGTTATGCAAATCCCGATCAGCAAAGATTCTTAAAAGCTTGAATGCAGAATAATGCGATCGCCCTGTATAGTGTCAAGGTTGCCTAGCCGCGCTAGACATCCCGTTGACGCATCCCAAAAACCGCATGACCTGGACTGAACTCAGCTTAGACACCACCCACGAAGCCATCGACTGGATCCGCACCCTCCTCGCCACCCATGGAGTGACCCAACCCCTAGCCATCCAGCCGCACTGCACCCAGGCTGACCCAACCGATTGGGACTTCACCCTGCACCTCTACCTTTCCTCAGCCGCCACGATGAACGGACAAGTGCAGGCGATCGCCGATGCCCTCCATCCTCTGCACCGCACCGGACAAACCAGCCTGCTCCGCCAACATCACGTTGCCGAACTTCCCGCCACCGCTCAGACTAGCGCCACCCGCTGCGGACAACGCGTTGTGTTGCAAAGCAGCGATCGCCCCCTTCAGTCCCCCGGCCGCCATGCCAACGACATTCCCATCACCCTCAAACCCACCCTCTCCTTCGGCAGTGGTCTGCATCCCACCACCAGCCTCTGCGTTCGTCTCCTCGAACGCTCCATCACCCCCGGCATGACCACTCTCGACCTTGGCTCCGGCTCCGGCATTCTCAGCATCCTCATGGCTAAACTGGGAGCCACGGTTCTCGCTGCCGACAACGATCCGATCGCCGTTCAGTCTACCCGCGCCGCCGTCCAGGATAACCACGTCGCCGATCGCGTCACGGTCATTCAAGGCAGTTTAGGGCAAGGCAACGACCTCGGCCACTGGCTGGGGGGCGATGCGATCGCTCACCAAGCCGTCCTCGACATCACCCCCAGCTTTGACCTGATCGTCGCCAATATTTTTGCCCGCATTCACATCGCCCTCGCCCCCGACTTTCGCCGTGCCCTAGAGCGATCGCCCTCCGATCATGGCTATCTGATCACCGCTGGCTACACCGACGATTATGAACAAGACGTATCTGCTGCCTTATCCAAAGCTGGCTTCATCCACCATCACACCGAACGCATGGGAGAATGGATTGCTCAACTGCATCAGTTAGCGTAAGCGATCGCTCCCAAATTCAGCTAAGATACCTCAACGATGCCATTCCCGCAGAGCGATCGCCACCCCCTGGGCCAGATCGGGATCTAGATCAGCCTCCTGGGCCAGATCCTGCAGATGATCATAGGCCGTTGACCCCGGCAATAGCTTCAGGGCCGCGATCGCGTGGAGTTGCACCCCCGCATGGGTGTCGGTCAGTAACTGCACTAACGGATCCAAGGCGATCGCTTCCTGTAGCCGTCCGAGGCCTAGCGCCAGACGTTGACGCAGAATGGGACTAAGGCGATCGCCGCCTTCCTGCAAGACCTGAATCAGCAGCGTCGCCGCCGTTGGTGTCAAGGATTTATCCGTCACCTGAGATATCATGGCGATCGCTTCCCCACAAACCGTATCCGTGCGATGGCGATGGGGTTCTTGCCAAGCCATGTGTAGAAACTCCGCTAACTGTTGCAGAGCAGTGGGTGTAGCTATCCAACCGAGGGCATGAATCACATGGGTCAGTAAGGGCGCGGGCGTATGGGGCGATCGCAATGGTTGGGTTAACGCCGCCACCGCATCGTCTGTAGCCAATCGACCAAGGGTCATGGCGGCCTGCCCGGCCACCTCTAGGTTTAAATCAGCCAGTAGGTCTCCTAGCTTATCCACTAACTCTGAAGAATCTACCTTGGGCGCACAGCGTCCTAGCCCCGCCGCCGCGGCCCGCCGCACTTCTGCATGATGATCCGCTAATCCCTGGATCAGCGCCGCCACAGTGCTTTCATCGTTATACTGCGCCAACGCCTCCAGCACTGCCGCCCGCACAGATGGGGTCGGATCATCCACCACGGTTTGCAGCACAGACACCACCGCCACGTCAGATAACTGAGCTAAGGCTTGCACCACCCGCAGCCGCAGTTCCGGTACCTCCAAGAGCTGGGCTAGCACGGGAATGGCTGGAGCACCCATATTGGCAAGGGCGATCGCAGCCGCTTGGGCAATATCAGCATGATCGGTGGTTCGCAACTGCTCCGCCAGAACCGACATAGCGTCAGGATGGCGACAATCTCCCAGGACTCGAATCAAGTACCATTGCAGTTCCCAATCATCCTCATCCAACCGTTGCAGACGCTCTAAAATTGGGGCGATCGCCACCGCCCCACATTGAGACAACAGCTTGGCAATATCCCACCGCTCTCCAAAATCTGCCGTATCTAACGTTCGCAGCGCCCACTGCATCACCGCATCCGCATCCGTCGGATCCGCCTGGGCAGAACCTTCGCGCTGTTGCAAATAACTGTGAAGCGCCCGCAAGGGTTCTGGGATAGAACCGGAGGCATTGGACTGATTACCTTGCACCATAAGCACTGAAAGCAGGCGAACCTTGACGATGACATGAGATTTGGGGTGCTTTCCATCGTACCGCGATCGCTCCCGTTCTGCTGATGACGATTCCATGGCGTTCAGACTTTCCCGATTCAGGGAGCTGTAGGCAAATCCTCGGAAGGGTTCATGTATCCGTCTATCGTAGAGAAAGTGGTGTCTCCCAAGAATTTGGGCTTAAATGGTGGCAAGACCTGATGTGGCGACGTGATGACAGAACGGGGCAAATACCACGGACAACGACTGAAGGCGCAGGATGTGTTACGGCTCTATGCAGCGGGAGAGCGAGACTTCCGGGGTGCCATTCTACGCGGCTGCAGTTTTCGGGGAGCCGATCTCTCCGGGGCAGATTTTAGCGGGGCAGACATCCGCAGTGCGCGGTTTGTGGATGCCACGCTGCAGAATGCCAAGTTTTGTGGTGCCCAGGCAGGCCTACAGCGCCGCTGGTGGCTGGGGCAGTTGCTGTTGGTGGTGATGATTGCAGGGTTGGCAGGAGCATTACAAGGTTACGTAGGAGCTTGGATTGGGTATTGGCTGACATACAGCTCCTCTGCTTATGCTGATAAGGCAGCAGCGATCGCTGCCATCATTATGGTTGCGGGTACGTTTTTCGCGATCGCCCGCCAAGGATGCTCAATCAAAGCACTGGGGAGCGTCGCTGTCGCTTTCGCTGGCGCTGTCGCTTTTGCTGTCGCTGTCGCTTTTGCTTTCGCTTTCGCTGGCGCTTTCGCTTTCGCTGTCGCTGGCGCTGGCGCTGGCGCTGTCGCTGTCGCTGGCGCTTTCGCTGTCGCTGGCGCTGTCGCTGTCGCTGTCGCTGGCGCTTTCGCTGTCGCTGTCGCTGGCGCTGTTGCTGGCGCTTTCGTTTTCGCTGTCGCTGTCGCTTTCGCTGGCGCTTTCGTTTTCGCTTTCGCTGTCGCTTTCGCTGGCGCTGTCGCTGTCACAAGCTTACTTCTCTCTATCTACATTAACCGATGTATCCGGAAGCGAGACCAGAGATTTGAGAATCTTCGTATCATTAGATTAGCGTTTGCCGCACTGGGGGGAACCACATTTAATGGTGCTGATTTGAGCGGGGCTTCGTTTTCCCATGCTTATCTTCAACGTACCAATTTTGCAGATTCCCGCCATAAACCTACAATCCTAACCCACGTACGCTGGCACCAGTCTCACGATCTCGATCGCGCTCGGCTGGGCTCCAGCATCCTCCAAGATCCTCGCGTTTGCACTCTGCTTACTACCCTCAACGGTATTGATCATGATCTGTCCCATGCCGATCTACATGGTGCAAACTTAGCCAGCGCCCAACTCCACCGCATTAGGTTAAACAATGCCATGCTCAACGGCGCAACCCTGGAAGGTGCAGAACTTCACGGAGCTATCCTCACCGAAGCCCAGTGTATTGCCACTAACTTCACCGCCGCCCACCTCACCGGCGCTTGTCTAGAAGCTTGGAATATTGATGAAACAACTATCCTAAAAGACGTTGACTGTCAACATATCTTTCTTAAAGAGAAGCCGGATGATCGGGGTGACAGAGAACGACGTCCCCACAATCTAGATAAGGACTTTCAGCCTGGCGATTTCGAGAAATTCTTCAAAGAGACCCTAGATACCGTTCAAATTCTAATCCGTAATGGAATTGATCCCGCAGCGTTCAGAACTGCTTTTAAGAAGGTGACGGCTGAAAATCCTGACGTAAGTCGTGATTCAATTCAAGGGTTTGAACGGCAAGGACAGGATATTCTACTCACGTTGCAAGTGCCGTCAGGAACAGATAAAGCCAAGATTGAGCGAACGTGGGACGAAGGATATCAACTTGGACTAAAGGAGGGATATCACAGTGGCTTGTTGGAAGGACAAACCCAGCGCGCCAATGATCTAAAGGAAGTCATGCTAAGTTTTACCCAAAACCCATTATCCATTCATAATATGAACAATCCAATCAATACCGGCGACGGCAGTTTCTACGCAGGTGGCGACGTCAACCTCACCGGCAGCACCCTCAACCTCGGGGACATTAGTGGACAGGTCAGCAATCAGATCAATCAACTGCCCGATGCTGCTCCCACGCCCAATCAACCGAGCCTCAAGACCCTGTTGCTGCAGCTCAAAGCCGCCATCGAAACCGATACTGAACTCAGCGACGATGAAAAAGCCGAAGCTCTAGAAGAGGTCGCCAAACTAGTCAAAGCTGGCAGCAATCCCAAAGAAAGCACCATGCAGCGCCTTGCAAAACGGGCCACCGCCACGCTGAAGGCGATCGCCGAACCCCTGACCGAAGCCTCCAAACTCGCCACCGCTTGCACAAGCCTCTTACCCATGATCCTGGCCTTGTTTTAAGCCGCTTGAAGCCAAAGGTGTTCTCGTGCCTGCCCTTCCAGCTAGGCTGACGTAGATATAGACATCGATGCTAGGGGGGGTATTCTAGGACTAGCGGCGATCGCCCTAGGAAACGTTACAAACCCTTACAAATCCCGCTATCCATCAGGAGTTCCCGTCCTCCATCCAGAAGACTCAACCAGTGGAATATCCGGTAGTTCTATGAGCAAGCGCATTGATCCAACCTTAATTGTTGCCCTTGTGGTGACCCTCCTGTTTACCGGCGGTCTGGTGGCAGGCGGTCTGTGGATGTTGGGATCCCTGTCTGGCGGATCGAATCCCCTTCCTAGTCTGACGGGCGATCGCCGTGAAGCAGGCCGCCTGCGAGTGTTGGGTGATACTTTCAGCGGCTATAGCACCTTCCGCAATAGCGCTTTTCAAGCCACCCTGTCCGAGCTAGGCATTAGCCTGTCCTACGACGATGAATTTGACCAAGCCGCCCGCGCCGATCGCCTCAACCAAGGCGATGCCGATATCATTGTCACCACCCTCGATCAATTTGTGCAGCAGCAGCCCGACGGACGCATCGTCGGTTTAATCGATCGCACCGTCGGAGCCGATGCCGTCATTCTCAACACCCCCGCCTATCCCAACCTCACCTCCCTGCAAAACCTCAACCAGCTCACCGCCGAAGCCAAAAGCCAAGGACAACCCCTCGGCATGGCCTTTGCTGGCGATACACCCAGCGAATATCTGGCCCTCGTGCTGGATACCAAGTTTGACGGCTTTAACCTATCTGATTTCAATATCACCCGAGTGGGCGACGCTTCAGAGGCATGGCAGCTCATTCAAGATCCAAACGAACGGATCGCCATTGCCATCATCTGGGAACCCTTTGTATCCCAAGCGCGGCAGCAGGGCTATACCGTCGTCCTCTCTAGTGAAGATGCCCCAGGAGCCATTGTTGACGTCATGGTCGCCTCCGATCGCTTGGTGCGATCGCAGCCTGACCTGGTTTCAGAATTCCTAGAAGCCTACTACCGCCGTATTGATGCCAATGTCCGCGACTCATCCCAACTGCAGGCCCAAATTGCCGAAGATGGTAACCTATCACCCGCTGATGCCGCTGCTGTCGTCAATGGCATTGAGTTTTTCACCGCTGCTGAAGCTCAGGCTTGGATGACCGAAGGTATCCTAGAGACCCGTATCGGAGCGATCGCTGCTGTTCTTACCCTATCCAATCAAGTCAACGTTGTTCCTGACAACCTCAGTGATCTCTACGATCCTCAGTTCATTGTCAAAGCCGCCAGCAACACCCAAGCGCTTATTGACCTAGTTAAGGCAGATAATCCAGAACTAGCAGATCAGCTTATGGGTGCCCAACGCTCCACTGCCCCCGCCGCCCCCACCCTAGAGCCAGCCCAAATCCAAGCTGCCCCCGACATCGGCAACCTTGATGTACGCGGTGACGTGAGCTTTGCCACCGGAGCCGCCCAACTGACGCCCGAGGGTCAACAAACCCTGAATCAACTCGCGACAGAAATTAAAGAATTTAGCATCGAAACCGTAGCCGTCCGGGTCATTGGTCATACCTCCCGTACCGGTAGTGCCGCTATCAATCAACAGCTCAGCCAACAGCGGGCCCAGGTGGTCGTAGACTATCTACGCAGTCAGGGTATTCAGCATAATATTGCCGCCGAGGGTAAGGGGTTTAACGAACCGCTACCCGGCATCGCCCCCGAAGATGCCCGCAACCAACGCACCGAAATTCGCCTAGTGCGGGTGAATACCACAGCCCAAACGCAGCAGCGATCGCCCCTGCCTCACCTCGATCCTGGATCGCTAGCTTGGAGTACAGGACTATCGGTGTTGATCGCTGATCCATGGGCAGCGATCGCCAAGCTTTGAATTACAGACGATCTGTGCCACGATGGAAAGCGATCGCGATAGAATGAACTCGTCAAGACCGGAGCAGTTATGTCAGATCAGGCAGACCTCGAACAAGAGCTTCGCATGGGGCGAGAATTTTCCATCGCAGAATTAATTGCTCGGGAAGGCGGAGACTTTCTGAAAGGAGAGTCAATGATTCCCCCCTTAGTTCAGGCTAAACATGCTGTAGATCTGTTCATCGATCGCCACCTAGTAGACGCATCTGGAGCCCTGCAGGTGACGCTCAAAAACTGGGTCGGCACCCATGAGGGATTGCTGAGTCAGCATATTGAAACGCCCCTGAATGCTTTGCGGCAGGCTATCCAGAATATTTTGGAACACCCACAACTCTTGTATGAACTGGTGCAGCAGGCAGATATGAAATGGGGACAGATGTATGACGAGCGTCCCCATTTTCAACAGCCCGGACAAATGCCCCACCCCGATGATGAATATACCCATGCATCGGTTCAAAACGATTTGGTGCGGCTGCTTGCCCTGCTAGATGATTAACTCAAACGGTAGATAGGATATGTAGGGGTTAGCCTAGCGTAAACAATTCTAGCTTTTCTACCCGTCCCCGAATCGTTTGAAACCCCACAGACGTAAGCGTCTTAGACGTGATCAGTTCTTGCGTAGTGCGACTCACAAGCAGAGGATAACCTAGCGTTTTCGTGAGCGCCTCAATGCGAGATGCCACATTCACCGTATCGCCAATGACTGTAAACTCTAAGTGCTGCACTGAGCCTAGGCAACCTGCAACTACTTGCCCAGAATGAATGCCAATGCCCATAGCTAAGGGAGACATTTGTTTCACCTCCCACGCCATGGCGATCGCTGCCGTTAGTGCTTTCTCTGCATGATTTTCCAGAGGTTCTGGAGCCCCAAACACCGCTAACATGCCGTCTCCCATGAATTTATCCACCCAGCCACCGTGCTGCTCAACAATCGTAGCTAGCAACCCCTGGTAGCGGTTAAGAAAATCCAGCACCGCTTGAGGATCTAGGTGTTCAGAATACTGAGTGAAGCTACGTAAATCAGCAACCACCACAGTCACATCACATTTTTTAGGTTGCTGCAGGAGATTAAGGGGCGACTCGAAAGCAGTTTCCACCACCGTTCGAGGTAAAAATCGTTCAATCAACACGCGCCCTGACTCATTTTTAATATGGCGGCGAACAATCCCCCCCATCCACATGCCTAAAAAGCCTGTACCAAAAATAGTAATAGTCGCGAAAAGAGCGATCGCTATATCAACCTGAAATAAATAAGCTGCATAGGTAAAATTAGCCAAGGACAACAGAGTCGTCAACCAAGCAGCACGACGATTGAGGCGGATGCCTCCAGATATAGCTATTAAGCAACAAAAAGCAGCGATATTCGTTAAAATAAGAGGCTGAGTTTCGCCCAGCACCTTCCAGATATTGGTGATAAATGCACATAGCAGCAGGCTATCAAAAACTGGAATAATCAACTGCCACTGCCGCAGTCTACGCAACGATAGGGGTCGCTGTAAAACTTTAACCAGCCCCAGAGCAAACATACTGGCACAGAGGCTAATGATCATCACCGTCGGAGGAATATAGTCTTCACCCATCAAGGGCTGGGGAAACAAGAACACGGCTACATCAAGAACGGAAGAAATGAACAGCACAACCGCCCGTACATAGGCGAAATTGCGCTCATTGCTGTGGGCTTCGGCGGCCACGACTTGATCGAGGGTTGCTTGGAGCGACAATCGGGTAGCGGATTGGGGCGGAGTTGGTTTGAGCGGCCTCATCGGAGTAGTGCCTAGAACCGGCTATGCTTTAGATCTATGCTACAAGACTCAGCCGTTAGCCTGTCAGGTTTCCACAGTGAGAGACCCTAGCCTAGAACCCTCTGGAGTCTTGCACAAGACACGGCTGGCATCCTACCGCTCAAGGATACCTGTCCATCTTGAGGACACGGGTATAGCGTTGGATATTTGGCTTGAGATAGATTCCAGATAAATGATCAACTCTGTGAACGTTCCTGGATCTCTTTGACAACTTAAGCCGTGAAACAACTGGTATAGAGGCTTAATCAGCAGTTCAATCTCTTTTGCTTATCTTTTCTGACGAGCTTCATATACAGCCCTAAGTCTTGAGATAAGTAGAGTATGCAAGTATACCAAGAAGTGTGTTAAGGCTCTTCCCTAGCTCATCGTGAGAGCGCGATCGCTCTTCTCTGCCCAGCTCTTTTTTTGTTACCCTGTGCATACAGACGGCTCACCTAGCTGCCCTCTGAACGTTGTAGTTTGACCATCTATCCCGTGGCTCCATGACCCAACCGTCTTCCCCCTCTCCCACTCCAGCAGACCTGCCCATCGATCCAAGCCAGCCAGGGCCAGCCATCACCCCCAACGAGCCCGCACCCAGCTACGTCAAATTAGCCATGCGCAACATGGTCAAAAAAGGCGGGCAGTCTTTAGTGCATTTTGGTCTCACAGTGGTTGGTCTGCTAGCGCTGCTAGTGGGTCTGGCCTACCTCACTCGTTAGGTCAGATCACCATGGCTCCCCTCCCCGTTTTAGAACTCTTGGTGCAGGATGACGTAGATGACTGGCCCCAGGGAAGCGATCGCCCCTCAGATGACCAGTGGCAGCAGTGGTTCCAGGATTGGCTATCCGAAATGCAGCCTGATGTCTCCCCCATTGGGCAGTATGAAATCAGCCTGCGGCTGACCACCGATGCCGACATCCATGAGCTAAATGCCCAGTACCGCCAAGTCGATCGCCCCACGGATGTCTTGGCCTTTGCCACCTTAGATGATCCTCTGCCGGGGCTAGCTGAGATGCGATCGCAAATGCCGGTCTACCTGGGTGATATTGTCATTTCTGTTGAAACAGCCCAGCGGCAGGCTACGTCTCATTCTTTAAAGGATGAACTGGCGATTCTGGCAACCCATGGACTACTGCATCTGCTGGGATGGGATCATCCCGATGATGATACCCTCTGGGATATGCTGAACCAACAGCAGGTGTTGCTTGCTACCGTAGGTATCACCGCTGCCTTGCTGCCTGACCCCGTAGCCTAAAGAAGTCCTTAGCCTTGCTTCACTCAGTCATAGGATGCTCTTTGTTCTTCTAGGGAGAGGATGTACCATGAATGAGTTTGCTGCATGTCTCGTTTCTTGCCGAGCCCCTGGCCGCAGCCAAGAGAGCATCAGCAGGAACGCCAAGCTATAAATTTCTAGCGCCTCTAGGTACCATGAGAGCATTCCGTTGATAGGGTTGATCGCCGTGAATGCCATACTCAGGTAATCCATATAGACCTCTCTGCTAGGCGCGATCGCAACGGCGAGAGAGCAGTTCAAATTGTTTTGATCAGGTAACGTTGCCTATGTCTCAGCAGACCTCAACGGAGACAGCATCCCAGTCCTCCACGATGCCCAAAAATCGGGAGCTTTCATGGCGGGTTGCGTCAAATCTATTTGTGAGTTTTCGGTACGCTTGGGCGGGCCTACGCTACGCCTTCCGCACCCAGCGCAATTTTCGAATTCATCTGCTGGTCGGCACGCTTGCCCTAGTGCTGGGCATCTATCTCCAGCTCACCGCCGTGGAAATGGCCATCATTGGCTTAACCACGGGTGCCGTTTTGACCATGGAATTACTCAATACAGCCATTGAGTCTGTGGTCGATTTAACCGTCAAGCAGAGCTACCACGACCTCGCTAAAATTGCCAAAGACTGTGCCGCAGGAGCCGTCCTCACCTCGGCGCTAGCAGCCGTGATTGTGGCAGGTTCACTGCTTCTCCCTCCGTTACTCCAGCGAATTCTCCTCTGGGTCAGCTAGTCTTAGGATCAAGCTAGACGGTTCTAACCCTTGCCACACACTATATCCACGCCCAACCTAGGGTAGGTGTCCCGCCCTTGTTCAAGGCGTGCCTTGTCCTTCATCCCCGCGTTGCATAGCCCGCGTTGCATAGAAACTATGATCCTTGTTATCGATAATTACGACAGTTTTACCTACAACCTCGTTCAATATTTGGGCGAGTTAGGTGCCGACCATGCCGTCGCTGCTGAGATCCAGGTCTATCGCAATGACCAAATCACCCTCGATCAGGTGCGATCGCTCCATCCTGACGGCATTGTCATCTCACCCGGCCCCGGCCGTCCCGAAGATGCGGGCATTTCCCTAGACCTCATTCGCGACTTGGGGCCCGACTATCCCATTCTCGGCGTTTGCCTTGGGCACCAAAGCATGGGGCAAGTCTTTGGTGGTAGGATTACCTCTGCCCCAGAGTTAATGCATGGCAAGACATCTCCAGTCCATCACACCGGAGTAGGGGTCTTTGCCGGTCTTGAAACCCCCTTCACAGCCACTCGCTATCACAGTTTGATCATCGATCGCGAGTCTTGTCCGGATGTGTTGGAAATTACGGCGTGGGTAGAAGATGGCACAATTATGGGCGTGCGTCATCGGAACTATCCGCACCTCCAAGGTGTCCAATTTCATCCAGAGAGTATCTTGACGGCATCCGGCAAGCTGTTGTTAAGTAACTTTTTGGCTGAGGTGAGTCAGCGATCGCTCGTAGCGCACTGAACACCGAAATAGCATCAATACTCGTCCCTCCATCGTGCTGGATAGGCATCTCGATGGAACCTAAGCTTGCCTGGGTCAAGGGCGATCGCGTTCAGCAGTGGTGAATCCTGAGGAAATTATGAAGCGGCGACAGTTTATTCAATATACGGGAGCTGGGTTAGGCGCAAGTGTGGGTCTGGGTCTGTTGGGCAACGCCGCCCAAGCTCAGTCCAGTTCTGTGCAAATTCGCTGGCTGGGGCATACGTGCTTTTCGTTTACGGGCGATGGTCAGACATTTCTTGTCAATCCCTTTCAAGCCATTGGCTGTACTGCAGGCTATCGAGCCCCCCAAGTAACCGCCGATGTCGTCATGATCAGCAGCCGTTTGCTGGACGAAGGCGTAGTGGAAGGGCTGCCGGGCAATCCCCGCGTTCTCTCCAGCTCGGGACTTTATGAGCTATCGGGAACTCAAATTGAAGGGATTCCCATTGCCCACGATCGCGTGGGTGGACGGCGATTTGGCACCAATGTCATGTGGAACTGGCAACAGGCCGGGCTGAATATTCTGCATATGGGTGGAGCTGCTGCTCCCATTACCTTTGAGCAACAGGTGCTTGTTGGCCGCCCCGATGTGCTGCTGATTCCCGTCGGCGGTAGTGACAAGGCCTATACGCCCCAGGAAGCGATCGCCGCCATTGAGGCATTGAACCCCAAGGTGATTATTCCCACCCACTATCGCACCGCCGCCGCCGATGCCAACACCTGCGATATTACGCCGGTCGATGATTTTCTGAACCTTCTATCGGGCACACCCATCACGCGCCATACCACGGATACCGTGTCCATCGGTGCCGCCGACCTGCCCGCCTCTGGGTCGAGTGTGCGGGTGTTCAACTACTCGTTTTAATCCCAGTTTTTAATCCTGGGTCTGAATCACGGGTCGTGCTCAACGTTGATGGTGCCAACGTTGATGGTGCCAACGCTCCTGCGTTGACACCCATCTTGGTCGCTCCTGCGACTCTTGTATGGTGCCAACGCTCCTGTGTTTTATAATGCCAGCTCGCGTTGACACCCATCTTGGTCGCTCCTGCGACTCTATGGCAGATTGAATCCTGGATGAATCAGCGTTCTAGCACTCACAACCATGATCGTTGAAGCACGACCTAGTTGGAATCAGGGTCGGTTTCACCCTGAGAATAGCTTGAGCCCTAGCGCATCACCGGCAGAACCTTCTATCTTTGTATGATGTAAGGTTTTCTGGTCTGCGAAGTATTATGTCTGAACCTCAAGTTGCTCCCTATGGAAGTTGGGCCTCACCCATTACCTCTGACCTCATTGTGGCGGGTAGTCTGCGGCTGGGTGAAATTCGCCTAGATGGCGATCGCCTCTATTGGAGTGAGGGGCGGCCTACGGAAGGGGGCCGCAATGTTGTGGTCAGTTGGAAGGCTGGCAGCACCCAAGATGTCACCCCAGCTCCGTTTAATGTACGTACCCGTGTCCATGAATATGGCGGCGGAGCCTATATTGTCGTCGATGGAATTGTCTATTTCTCGAATTTTCTAGATCAACGTCTCTATCGCCAAGCGCCGGGAGCAGATCCGACGCCCGTGACCCCGGAGGGGCCCTATCGCTACGCCGATGCCGTATGGGATGCAGGACGTCAGCGTTTAGTCTGTATCCGTGAAGATGGCAGTGGGGATGGCGAACCGGTCAACGCGATCGCTGCCCTGAGCCTAGATCCAGACAGCTACGGCACTGTGCTGGTGTCCGGCAGTGACTTCTATGCATCGCCCCGCCTCAGCCCCGATGGTCGCCACCTCGCTTGGATTAGCTGGAACCATCCCAATATGCCCTGGGATGGCACGGAACTGTGGCTGGCTGAGGTCGATGAGCAAGGCCAGGTACATGGCGCACACTGCATTGCTGGTGGCTTGGAAGAATCCGTGTTTCAGCCGGAATGGTCGCCCGACGGCGTGCTCTATTTCGTCAGCGATCGCACCGGCTGGTGGAATCTCTACCGCTGGCATGACAACATGGTTGAACCCATGTGTCCTAAATCAGCCGAGTTTGGCCTACCCCAATGGGTGTTCCGTATGGCCACCTACGGTTTTGCCTCAGTCGATACCCTGATCTGCACCTATGTGGAACGCGGCATTCAGGTGTTGGCTCGGTTAGATACAACAACTAAAAAGCTAACGCCGATCGCCACCCCCTACACTGCCATCGGTGGCCTGCAAGTCTCCGACAAGCAAGCTGTATTTTTGGGCGGTTCCCCCGATGCTCCCAGTGCGATCGCTGCCCTAGATTTGATCACCGAACAGGTGCAGGTGCTGCGTCGTTCTAGCCAGATGGACATCGATCCCGGCTATCTCTCCATGCCCCAGGTGATTGAATTTCCCACCAGCAATGGTCTAACCGCCCACGCTATTTACTACCCACCCCAAAATAAAGACTTTGTGGCCCCAGAGGGTGAACGTCCACCCCTGCGGGTGCAGGGCCATGGCGGGCCGACGGCGGCCACTTCAGCTACCTTCAACCCCGGTATTCAATATTGGACAAGTCGCGGCATTGGCATTCTCGATGTCAACTATGGCGGTAGTACCGGCTATGGTCGAGCCTATCGCGAACGCCTCAAGGGCAACTGGGGCATCGTGGATGTAGACGACTGTGCTCATGGTGCAGAATATCTGGTGCAGCAGGGGCAAGTGGATGGCGATCGCTTGGTGATTCAGGGCGGCAGTGCTGGCGGTTACACGACCCTAGCGGCCCTCACCTTCCGGAATACCTTTAAGGCCGGGGCCAGCTACTACGGCGTCAGTGATCTCAAAGCTCTGGCGGAAGATACCCATAAGTTTGAGTCACGATATCTTGACGGATTAATTGGCCCCTACCCCGAACGCCAAGATCTGTACGAAGCGCGATCGCCCATCCACCATATTCATCAGCTAGCCTGCCCAGTGATTTTCTTCCAGGGTGACGAAGATAAAATTGTGCCCCCCAATCAGGCCGAAATGATGGTCTCTGCCCTCAAAGATAAGGGGTTGCCGGTCGCCTATGTGCTGTTTGCAGGGGAGCAGCACGGCTTTCGTAAGGCGGAGAATATTAAACGCACCTTAGATGGCGAACTCTATTTCTATGCCCAGGTCTTTGGTTTTGAGCTAGCCGAGACTATTGAGCCGGTGGCGATCGCTAACCTATAAGCCCCGCTAGATCAGGATCCATGGGGTATGGCTATCCGAAATGAGGCCCGTTCCCTGAGAAGGTGAAGCTAGGGTGCATTGTAGGACATGGTTCAGTCCCATGGGAATTCTCTTCTTCATTGGGTTACGCTGGGCCTAGTCCTGTCGAGACTAACCCTATTCTTCACTGCGATCGCCCCTAGTGCCATGTCTCATCCCAACCCATCCGACGCCACGCCCCCTGAGTCGTTGCCCCAGCCTGATATAAAGACAGACTCAGACAGTAACGAGAGTACTGAAAGCATTGAGAGTACTGAAATTGAGGTAACACCGCCTACTCCGCCCAATCGTTGGTCAGCAGTGTCCAATAAACTTTCAGAGTTTGGAAAAACAGTTGGAGAATCTGCAAAGCAAGCCCAACAATCTGTCAAAACGGTGATGACAGATGCCGGTGAAGCGATCGCTCAAACCACTGCTCAAACAGGTCAACGGATGAGCGACACCGCCGCCCACACCGGCAAAACCATGAGCAGCGCCGCATCCCAGGCAGCCGCTACCGTAGTCAACTTAGGAGAATCTGCCACCCAGCAAACCCACCAGGCTCTGCAACAAACGACAAGTACAGTAGGGAAAGCCGTCTCCTGGGTCACAGATAATCCCCTGCTGCGACGAACAACGTCCATACTCAATTTAGATTGGCTGTTGGGCGTCACCGATCACGTCGATCTGGTCAAGGCAGAACAGGCAGTGCGTCGCCTAGAGAAAAAACATCCGGAAGAAACGCCACGGCAAATCGCCCATCATTTGATGGTGGAAAAGACCTTATTGGCAGGGGGAACAGGATTGGCCGGCAGCTTCATCCCCGGTCTGGCCGCCGCCACCTTTACCGTAGACCTCATGGCCACCACCCTCCTGCAAGCAGAACTGGTTTACCAGATTGCCGCCGCCTATGGGCTCGATCTCCAAGACCCTGCCCGCAAAGGTGAGGTGCTCGCTATTTTTGGCTTAAGTTTAGGCGGCAGTCGTGCTCTCAAAGCCGGACTGGGTCTACTCAAAACAGCACCAGTGGCGGGGGCCCTGATCGGCGCTAGTTCCAATGCCGTCATGCTCTATACTCTAGGCCACGCCGCCTGTCAGTTTTACAGTATGGGTGGTGAGCACCAAGCACTCAACGAGCAAGACCTTGATGGGCTAGTAAGAGATACGCAAGACTTCCAAGATCACGCCATTGACCAGCAAACTCTGATGGATCAGGTTCTGGTGCATATGGTGTTGGCCAGTCATCCCGACCAAACCTGGGATCTGATGCTGCCCTCACTAGAACAGGTTGGTTTAAGTCCTGCATCCTTGGAAGCGATCGCCCTTAACCTATCAGATCCACCACCATTGGAGAATCTGTTACCTCAATTAGACAGCACCTTTACCAGCTCTGTCTTCGCCCAATGTGAGCGCATTGCCCACCTCGACGACACTATTACAGCCGCCGAGCAGGATATTCTAGACGCGATCGCCCAGCAGATGCAGCAAGCATCATCAGCGACTACAATCTAGACGCCAACGCAATTACCTTGGATCGAGATCCTCAGGGTGGCGGCTGGTGCAACCATGGCAAAAATAGCCATTGCACCTTGGTTGGGACAGACTGCATCCCATAACGGTTCAGACTGATCGGGTCGGGGCCCTAGCGAAACAATCCCGGAGATCCCGGAGGCAAACGCCTTCTCAGGAAAGGGGCGATCGCCATAGCGGGAAACATCACGTGACCAACCCAAGGAAAAGGGGCCAAGCAAAAGGGATAGCTATTCACAGGTATTGGAACAACCATCCCCCAGAGATACAGTACCGACTGCCAAGCAGTGGATTAAACTAGAGTTGATCAGACTGGAACAGTTGAGGGATCAATCATCCCAGCTTTCAACCACCAACAGATCCCCAATCGGATCCTGCACAGAAAATTCGAAATCTTCCAGCTCTTGTTTCCAATAGGCCCAATCGTCGCCATAGAGCAACGCGATTTTCCAGATACTATCGGATGATTTCACAACACCAGACTTGACTAGGGAGTCTACCTTGCGCTGGAACTTCACCATTGGGTGAATAACCGGCTGGCTCAAAACACCTTTAGACATAACAAAATTGTAAATTTTTGAAAAGATCTTACATGCAACCCGACTATGGACGACATCGGATTCAGGACGATATCGGATGCAGTAATACAATGCGTAGCTAGCTGTACTACCGGGGCTGCTCAACACTCCGCATACTGTAGCATACTATTCACGTACACTAACAGAGCGCCTTAAATTCACTATAGCGTGAATGAGTTGCGTTTGTGGGGTTTTATCCCTAGAATTAGAGTTTTGGGTACGTTCTTAGAGAGAGGAAAAGAAATCAATGTCTCGATATCGAGGTCCGCGCCTAAGGGTGGTGCGCCGCTTGGGAGATCTGCCAGGATTGACCCGCAAAACCCCCAGAAAAGCCTATCCGCCTGGGCAACATGGCCAAGCCCGTCGGAAGCGCTCTGAATATGCCATTCGTCTAGAAGAAAAGCAAAAACTACGCTACAACTACGGCGTCACCGAGCGGCAGTTGGTGACCTATGTGAAAAAGGCCCGACGCTCCACCACTTCAACGGGGCAAGCTCTTTTGCAGATGCTGGAAATGCGTCTAGACAACACGGTCTTCCGCTTAGGTATGGCTCCCACCATTCCAGGCGCTCGTCAGTTGGTCAACCATGGTCACGTGACCGTGAACGGCCGTGTTCTAGATATCGCCAGCTACCAGTGCAAACCCGGTGATGTGATTGGGGTTCGGGATACCGATCGCTCTCGCAAACTCGTGGAAGCCAACCTCCAGTTCCCTGGTTTAGCCAACCTGCCCACCCACCTAGAGTTCGACAAGAGCAAGCTAGAGTGTAAGGTAACCGGGTTGATTGAACGTGAGTGGATCGCGCTACAAATCAACGAGCTCCTAGTGGTTGAGTACTACTCCCGGAAAGCCTAGCCCGGCTAACGACTGTTGGGCTATTGAGGATCGAGATGATCGAGCGACTTGGAAGGACGCGATCGCATGTAGAGCAGCTTCGGTTGCTGGCAGTGAAGCGATCGCGTTGGATTTATCAACGTATCCAACGCCCCTGCAGTATCGCCCTAGGGCTGATTCTGCTTGGGGGAGGGATCGCATCCTGTGCAAACAGTCCGTTTGCGGAGGACGTAGAGCGATCCCTGTCTGCGGATCCGCGATATACCGATGGAGCAGATCCGGAGGTACCAGCGCCATCATCGTCCTCCTTCCAACCGTCCGCCCCCGAGCAGCCCATGGAATTGGGCGACCAGTTCGGACAACAGTGGCTTTTCCCAAGCGCTGATCGACTTGGACAAGCATTGGATGTCCTGCCGCCGCGGCCGCCCCAGCAATTTGCCGATTTAGACGACGCTCCTGAGGATTTGCGCCCCTACCTCCTAGACCTAGCGGAGTTGGGCGTGCTGGAGTCTGAAACCGTAGACGCGGCAGACGCGGCTGACCCACCGGATCAATCCAATCCACCGGATCAACGCAACGTAGTACGACCTAATCAACCGGTGACCCGCCGCGAGTTTGCTCGTTGGCTAGTCGCCACCAATAATCAACTGTTTAGCGATCGCCCCAGTTATCGCATTCGCTTAGCCACCGACACCGCTCAGCCTGCCTTTCAAGATGTGCCCCCCAGCGATCCCGACTTTGCCGCCATTCAGGGCTTAGCTGAAGCCGGTCTGCTGCCCAGTCCGCTGTCAGGCAATGCCACCACCGTCAACTTTCGCCCCGACGAACCCTTGACCCGTGAAACGGCTCTGCGCTGGAAGGTGCCCCTAGATTTACGCCAGCCCCTGCCCACGGCCTCTGTTGAAGCCATCAGCCAAACTTGGGGCTTTCAAGATGCCGGACAGATTGATCCCGATGCCCTGCAGGCCGTACTAGCCGATTACCAAAATGGGGAACGGGCCAGCACCCGCCGCGCCTTTGGTTTTACCACCCTGCTGCAGCCGAAGCGATCGGTCACCCGCGCTGAAGCTGCTGCTGTGCTGTGGTTTTTTGGCTATCAAGGCGATGGGCGATCGGCTCAAGACGTGCTGCGTACCCGTAGCCAAGAGAGCCGTGATCCAAGCACCGGGGATGAAGACATGGACACAATGGACACAGAAGACATCGACGCAAGCGATCGCTCCGTGGATTCTGATGGCACTAGGTCTGATGGCACTAGGTCTGATGGCAACAATTCTACAAATGGCAATGAGCTAGACAATTCCCAAACTTAGTAACTGAGGTATTCAGCATACTGCCGCAGTTCTTGGGCCATGCGCCGCATCCCCCGCTGCTCATCTTGGCGGATAAAAGGCAGAATCATCGGTGCCACTAGACCATCAAAGCGATTGCGATGCATACATTGCGTGAGATTCACGCCCACATCCTGTAGCTCAAAACTATGCTCATTCCACAAACCTGGAACTGAAGAGCGCCATCGCAGGTAACAGTTTTCCTGCACGCGGTTGACCGAAGCCTCAAATTCTATCTCGTCGCCCCCCTCCACCCGCCGCACCGACAGCAGCAGCGATCGCCCTTCTTGAAAAGCTTGCTCGGGCTGGCGATCGAATAAAAACGTATTCCACTTCAGCCAGTCTTGCTTGCGGACAAGGGCCTGCCAGACCACTGCCCGTGGAGCATGAATAATCGTTTCGGTGTAAAGGCTAGGCATAACGACAAAACAACCGTGGACAGTGCGACAGGGAAGGGACTGAGTTCTCAGTACGTGGGAGAACCTAAGACGAGGGTTGAGCGACGTCGAAACCCGACATAATGCTCCAATCTTGATGAGAAGAGGATTGAGCGACGTCGAAACCCGGCAGTTCCATTCAATGGAGTTCATCCACGTACTATCCATTCTCGTACGATCAGGCTACAGGATCGTTAACGTCAAAACCTCTCGCCCTCAGAGATAGATATGGAGGGCGCGGGCTAAGGATAGTAGGTCTTCAGAAAGTTGGTATAACAGGCGATCGCCGCTGACATCCGTAGTATGCTAACTCAGTCCTGTTACCCATATGACGGTTGCAGCGGTCATCAATCCGTCAGGATGAAGGAACCCTTTTTTTATTGAAGCGACGCAAACACCATGGTCAATCTGACACCTAACCCCAGCTACAGTCTAACGATCCGATTTCAAATTCCCAACCAAGCCGGGATGCTGGCCAATGTGACCCAAGCGATCGCCCAGGCCGGGGGCAATATCGGGCAGATTGATTTAGTGGAGCAAACCCGCAAGGTGATTGTGCGCGACATTACGGTGGATGCATCTAGTTCTGAACATGCAGAAATCATTGTCAACGCCGTGCGAGCGCTCACCGACATTGTAGTGCTGGATGTGTATGACCGCACCTTTGCCCTACACCGAGGCGGCAAGATCGAAGTTCGCAGCAAATTATCCCTGAAAAATCAGGGGGATCTGGCCATGGCTTATACCCCAGGGGTTGGCCGAATTTGTACCGCGATCGCCAATGATCCCGAGCAGGTATTTAATCTCACCATCAAAAGCAACACCGTGGCGATCGTCACCGATGGTAGTGCCGTGCTGGGACTAGGTAATTTAGGCCCAGAGGGAGCGTTGCCGGTCATGGAAGGCAAGGCCATGCTGTTTCGAGAATTTGCGGGGATCGATGCATTCCCTGTCTGTCTCGCCACCCAAGACACCGATGCCATCGTGGAAACGGTGAAAAATATTTCCCCCGTGTTTGGCGGCATTAACCTAGAAGACATTAGCGCTCCCCGCTGCTTTGAAATTGAAGCCCGCCTTCAGCGAGAGCTGAATATCCCCATCTTCCATGATGACCAACATGGCACCGCCGTCGTCACCCTAGCCGCCCTGTTTAATGCCCTGAAGTGGGTGAAAAAGCCCATGGATGAGGTGCGGATTGTCCTGAATGGGGCCGGGGCAGCTGGAGTGGCGATCGCTCGCCTCCTGCGAAAGGCAGGGGCCAAGCATATTTGTCTTTGCGATTCCCGAGGCATCATCAGCCATAGCCGCACCGATTTGAATTCCCAAAAGCGGGAGTTCGCCGTGGAGAAAGGTGGCTCCCTCGCCGACGCCATGATCGGCGCAGATGTATTTCTTGGGGTGAGTGTGCCGGGAGTGGTGACACCGGACATGGTGCGATCCATGGCCCGCGACCCGATTGTCTTTGCCATGGCCAACCCCATTCCTGAAATTCAGCCGGAGTTGATCAGCAGCGATGTTGCCGTGATGGCCACCGGCCGCAGTGACTATCCCAATCAAATCAACAATGTTTTGGCCTTTCCCGGCATCTTCCGGGGAGCCCTAGACTGCCGGGCCAAGACCATGACCACCCTCATGTATCTAGAAGCAGCAGCAGCGATCGCCTCCTTGATCAAGCCTAGCGACCTGGATAGCGAACATATTATTCCCTCCGTCTTTGATGAACGGGTAGCAACAGCCGTGGCGGCGGCGGTGCAGCAAGCAGCTCGTCAAGATGGCGTAGCAGAACGCTAACCTAGCGATTGTCCACCCACGTCCCCAGCCTTAGATCCCATGGCTCTTGCCAATCACCCAATGTCGCCGGAAGAACCGAGATAGACTCGACTCCTCCAGGGGCAAAAAGATAGGGCGGCCATGGGGGCAGGTTTGGGGATGGCGGGTGGTCTGCCATTGATCAATCAAGGTTTGCATCGCCTGCAGCTCCAGCGGCGTGCCGTTACGAATCGCCGTGCGACAGGCCGTGGCCACCAGCGCCGTATCCAGGTCGGGCCCTCGGCTAAGTTCCAGCAGCGCATCTGCACAGTCGGGCCGCTGGGCTAAGGGCTCAGGGGCGGTTCTAGCGGCCCATAGATCATCGCCAAATAGATCCACCTTCACACCAATACGCTCCAATTGCTCCACCTGCGATGCTGAGAGCTGGGGGAGAATCAACGGCGGTTCTAGGTCAACCATCTGCCAGCGATCGCACAGGTGTTCATAGAGCACGCGCTCATGGGCAATGTGCTGCTCAATCAACCATAGGCCGGTTGGATGCTCGGCCAAAATATACATCTGATGCACTTGGGCGATCGCTTTCAAAGGCAGGCTAACGGGCGATCGCGGCTTCTGGCCATTTTCACCGGGTAAATAGCGGGTGGACTGTTCAGCACTTTTGAACACCTGCCCCGTACGCTGCGGGATCAAATCGCCATTCGTGATCTGTAGATTTAGCAGATGAGCGATCGCCTCCCGCAGTTGGGCCTGCCAATGAGACAGGTGATGCAAGTAAAGCTCTGCCTTAGCCGGGTGGCGATTCCAGTCCACATACTCTGGTGGCAAGGTCAGGTGGACAAAACCAACCGGGTAGCGATCGCGGGGCAGGGTGTGGCGAAAGGCTCCCACCACAATTTGCTCTAGCTCAGGACATTGGACAATCCGGCCATTAACAGCCACATGCACCCAATCTGGCCGGTGGCGATGGCAGCGATCGGGCAGTCCTAGCAAGACATACAGACGGGGATCCTCCCGCTGAGTATCCCCGTCAGCGCCCTCAGGATTGGCTAAACCTACCTGTCCATCGCGCAAATCCGATCGCTGCACATCCCGTAGATATTGCGGCAAGATATCACAGCCGCTCTGCCCTGCACTGATCGAAAACCAAGGGCGATCGCCCTGCTGCATCTGCCAGGTAATCTGAGGATGGCATAGGGCCAGCTTCTGTACCATAAGCTGCACCGCCCGCAACTGTTGGGGTAACGAGGGCAATCCCTGCCGCCGTCCCGGCCAATTGCCAAACAGATCCTGCACCGTCACCACCGTTCCAGCGGCGATCGCTACGGTCTGCGTGGCAACGGGCACCCCATCGTGACCGTAGTGAGCTTGCCAACCATGCTCTGCTGCTCTCGGCCGGCTGCAAATATCTAAGATGGAAAGCTGGGCCAGACTGTGGAGAGCCTCCCCGCGAAATCCTAAACTCTTAATCCGCCACAGATCATCACAGGTTTTGATTTTACTGGTGTAGTGGGGCAGAGCCGCTTGCTGTAAGTCCAGCAGCGATAAACCCGCGCCATTGTCCGCCACCCGCAGCCGCCATTGCGATCCCCACACCGTCACCGCAATGCGAGTTGCGCCAGCATCAATGGCATTTTCCGAAAGTTCTCGCACCACCGCCGCCAGCGAATCGATCACTTCGCCCGCCGCCATTAAATGGACGACATCCCTCGGTAATGCGCCAATTGCATCCGTCATAGACCCACTGTCATAGACACCCTATCGCGCCATCACCATCCAATCGTCCCATCAGAGCCCCTAGAGCATGAGCCCTCACACTATTCTCCCTTGCCATTTGTTGAGTTTCTTCAAGAAATCCCTCGGGAATATTACGGTAGCGATCGCGGCGAGATATCGTCAACCTCAAGGCCCATCAGCGATCGCCCCGGATTTTGCTCTATGAACAGAGGCGACAAGTCGTTAAGTCTTCTTGCAAGACCCATCTGCCCCAAAGGGAACTAGGGTTCAATGACGGTAGAGGGCGATACGTCCACCCGGTTGGTATCACCTAAAAGACTAAGAACCGATACTGAGCTGCCACCCATAGCCTCAGTAGGCGGTCTATTCGCCATTGTTGAATGTTTGAGAATTCGCCGCAGAAAGACTATGAACTGGCAATCACAGCTTACTCAACTCATCCTAAACTACTATCGCGAAAATACCGCAGAGTTAGAGCAACTCAACCTCCTGCGTCAGTGTAAACTGACCCGTCGCTGGCGATCGCTACGGATTGAGTGCCATACCGCATCAACAGCCTTAGCTCTCCGAGATCTGAGTGAATTAATCCGTGAACCGATCGCTCAACTGCGCATTGCGCGGCACATTAAATTTTTGGTGAAAGGGGACTTGGTAGCCACCGTTCCGGTTCAGTCTTGCAAGCCCTTGATGCCGCCGTTAGATGCCAGGGGCAATGACGCCGATCTGCTGCTCTAGCTGAATCCGCAGGCTCCAGCAGCCCCTATGAACGTGCCAGCTAGCCTAGAAACTCTACGACTCTGTGAACAAGGAATCTCCTGCCATACGCGAAGCGTTAGCGGAGCGTCAAAAAAACGGATCCAAGGACAGTCCCCCGAATCCGCTAGCTTAATGTGTAGATACAAGGTAGATGCGCTTCCGACCAAGGCAGATGAACTGCCAAACGGGCGCTTGCACCTACTTGGTAATAGGCTGAGAGGCACTATAGGCTGATTCTGCTTCAGCGATCGCCTGAGCTTGAGCATTGCCGCTAGCAGCATCGAGCCAACCAGCAATGAGGGCGTCAGCGGAGAACAGACCCGCTCCGTTCACCAGGAAGAACAGGAAACAGGCAGCGTAGAGCACCGATAGCTCTAGGTAGGGAATGCTCAATCCAGCTACCAAGACGTGATGATACATCGCCACCGCCATGGTGCTAAACAGACCCAAGGCTGCGGGACGGGTTAGTAGACCGAGGGCGAGCAGCGGTGCGCCCAGCAGTTCCGTGTAGGCTGCCACATAGCTGAAGAAGATTGGGAAAGGCAGTCCAATCACCTGTACGTAGGCCTGGGCAAAGCTTTCGATATTCGACAACTTGTCAAGACCATTGTGAATCATCACCACACCTGCCACGACGCGAAGAATCGTCCATACGGCCTGAGATCCGTAGTTGGCAGACAAATTAGATTTTAGAAGTGCCGTTGCGGTTTGGGTTAAACGTTGGGTTGTAGTCATGGGCCCCAGGGGTTGCTCTAGATTGTCTACTTATCATTGTAATTAATTTTAATGATTGTTAAGGAAACTCAATCATATTGATTAAGATTAATATTGAAGTGAAACAGCCCATGTTGACGGGGGGCGATCGCCTTCACCCTGTTAAACCGTCAAAGATCCGTCTAAAACCTCACCACAATGCCCCAAAACAAGAGGCGCAGCCCTCGGGGAGAGCTGCGCTAGTCTGAGTATAGTGTTAAGGATTCTTAACTAGATGAGTCTGTCGACCACAATCGGTGATGCAAGGTAACCCGTCTGGTCACGGTGCTAAGGTTGACCACGATGGGCCATCTGAGAAGGGCAAGCGGTTCAAGCTTTCCTATCAATTACTCCTGCCGCAGGGCTTGAAGGTGGTGCAAAAGGGCATCGGCTTCCGCTTGCAGCGATAGCAGCTCAGCTTGGTGCATGGCGCAGTAGGGCAGGTGAGAGGTCTCCGGGATAGATGCGTGGGCGGACGACGTCAGGGCCGATGCAGCGATCGCCTCAGAGGGGTGAGGCTGAGAGCTCGTAACCGGTGAACTTGGACGTTCTAGGAGTACATTAGCCATAGAAGCTTGGATAGTCATTTTTACTCACTCACAACATGGCGTATTCTATCGTATCCAACGCAATCGATTGTATGCAATATAGCGATCGCCTCCCAAAAGGGTGTGGCAGTTCCTCAACTGTCTGCCCCAACGGTCTGCCCCAACGGTCTGCCTCAACGGTTCCATCGAGACAGCCCTGATCCCTAAATTTATACAGGGACAGCAACAGGGCAAGCTAGACTAAAAGGTGGGATTCTGTTCAACGAATGATCACCATAAGGATAGCTCGATCATCGATACGCTGATCTATCTACTCATTTGGGCTACCCATTTGGATGTAGCATAGGCTACCCTGGTTAGTCCGTTGGCAAAAAGAGGTGTCATCACTCCGCCAGCCCACCTAACCCAGAGCGGACAGGAATTCTAACGGCTCTGCCACCCGCATCGTCGGTATTTTGCTGGGCCAGTCGTGTAAAGTATGCTTGAGGTAATGCGTTAACTGCCGTGATCCCTAGTTTTTCTGTTTCCAACCCGGTTGATCTGTCGTCCCGAAGCTGGCCGGGCTTAATTGAAGCCTATCGCCCCTTTCTACCGGTCACTGAGAAAACCCCCGTTGTGACCCTGCTAGAGGGCAATACGCCCCTCATTCCCGCCCCGGCGATCGCGGCCCAAGTGGGGCGATCGGTGAAGGTTTTCGTTAAGTTTGATGGCTTGAACCCCACCGGCAGTTTCAAAGACCGAGGTATGACCTTAGCCATCTCCAAAGCCAAGGAAGAAGGGGCTAAGGCCGTCATTTGTGCCAGTACTGGCAACACATCGGCGGCGGCAGCGGCTTACGCAAGGCGCGGCGGGCTGCGAGCGTTTGTGGTGATTCCCGATGGCTATGTAGCGCTGGGCAAGTTGGCTCAGGCACTTCTCTACGGTGCTGATGTGCTGGCGATTGATGGAAACTTCGACCAAGCCCTCACTCTGGTGCGCGACATTGCAGATCGTTACCCCGTCACGTTGGTCAATTCCGTGAACCCCTATCGCCTCCAAGGACAGAAAACCGCTGCCTTTGAAGTGGTAGATGCCCTCGGTGATGCTCCCGACTGGCTCTGCATTCCCGTGGGTAATGCTGGCAATATTTCAGCCTACTGGATGGGATTTTGCGAATACCGAGAAGTGGGCCGCAGTCAACGCCTACCGCGCATGATGGGTTTCCAGGCTGCTGGAGCCTCACCCCTCGTCAGCGGTCACCCCGTTGCCCATCCTGAAACGGTAGCGACGGCCATCCGCATTGGTAACCCCGCCAGTTGGCACCATGCGGTGGCGGTGCGCGATGCGAGCCAGGGCGAGTTCAACGCCGTCACGGATGAAGAAATTCTGCACGCCTATCGCTTGCTAGCAGCGGAAGAAGGGGTGTTTTGTGAACCCGCTAGCGCCTCATCCGTAGCCGGTCTACTCAAGGTTAAGGATCAGGTGCCGGAGGGTGCCACGGTGGTTTGTGTCCTCACAGGGAACGGCCTCAAGGATCCAGATACGGCCATTGAGCACGGCAACAACCAGGTCAAGAAAGGTTTGCCGCCTAATGTAGATGTGGTAGCTCAGGCCATGGGCTTTTAGGCTGGGGTTGAGCATCGGACGACTCAGAAGGGCGATCGCTGCTTGCAGCAGGCATGGGGCGATCGCTTTTTTCCCGCGTCAGCAAATCCATGGTGTCGGCCAGGGCTGTGGTTAAGCTCTGGCGCGTATTTTTATGATCCATTTTTTCTGCCTGCAGCGCCTGCCGTAGACCATTGGCATCGGCGATCGCCTGCTGCAGCGACTCCCGAAGCTGTTCCACGGAGAGAGCCTCAAGCTGATCAAGCTGCATCGCCGGTTGTTCGCCCCCCCCATCGACGGAGCGATCGCTAGAGATCTGCTGTTGTAGCGTTTGCAGCTCCATACCGAGCTGATCCAGCTTTTCCTGCATTAGCCGGGCATCGGTACGACGCTGCTGAGCTTCGGCTTGGTAGAGCTTTCGCCAGTTTTCAGCGCTGGCATAGGCTTGGTCGCGCTCCTTATTAGCAACCTGAATCTGGTGCTGGAGGGTGCGAATTTCTGCGATCCACTGTTTAACATCTTGCGACATGGTCAGAACATGGGACGACTAAAAGGAATATGGCTCAACGATGGCAGACTCTAGAACTCATAAATCAAAAACTTTTCTCAGCGGGTTTAGGCAGCGATCGCTCCTCCGCCATGGCTTCCTAGCAAGATGGGACGGGTGACCCCTAGGGCTAGCAACCCTAAGACTAGCAAATTTATCCTGGTTCAGCGTTCTATTGCCCTACGCTTCCGCCGTCATGGGGCATCTAGCCTGCCAGCAGCATATCAAGGAGCAGCGGCGGTGCTGGCAAGACAATGATCACCAGCAGCCCCAAAGCCAAGAGTCCCAAAAAGTCGCGGGAGTCATTCAGTTCCGTCACATCATTGAGAGCAGGTTGATCCACCGTCGGCATCAAAAACAGCAGAATCGCCCAGACCAGATAGCTAGATTGTACAAAAGCTAGAGCCAAAACCAGAAAACGAGCCACTTGGCCAATCAAGGCTCCGGTACGCTGCCCAAACATGGCATGAACAATATGCCCGCCATCAAGCTGTCCAACCGGCATCAGGTTGAGGGCCGTGACGATGAGGCCCAAACAGCCAGCGATCGCCACGGGATGTAAACTCAGGGCTTGGTCGGCCGTGAACGCACTACCCAAGGACAACCGGGCCAGCAGGGTGAGCAGCAAGGATGAGGTAGGAGAGAAAGAGTCAAAGGTAAACAGGCTAGAGGTTTCCTCCAAGGGTAGGGTTTCAGAATGGGCGAGTCCCCAAATCAGCAGCGGAATGGTCATAACAAAGCCTGCCAGGGGCCCCGCAATACCCACATCAAACAACGCCTTGCGATGGGGGACGGGCGATCGCATTTGGATGAAGGCCCCAAAGGTACCGAAGGGAAAAATAAGTGCCGGTGGGACGGGAATGAAGTAGGGATAGGTCGCCTGGATGCGATACCGCCGAGCGGCTAGATAGTGGGCCAGCTCATGGGTACCCAAAATCGCCATAATCGACAAGGCATAGGGCAAACCGCTCCATAGCATTGAGGCTTCCGGCGTAAACTCGCTCCCTGGAGGAATCATCAGCCAAGCCCCGGCCAAGGTGGTGGTGAGTAACGTTGCGACCAAAAGCCCCAGGGCCAGCAGCGGGCGAGACACCGGCGACGCATCCTCGTTGCTGTTCGCCGCTGGATTGACCACCAAGGCAAAAAAGGGCTTGCCCTGCATACCTTCTTGGAAAATGATCAAGAAGCGATCGCCAAACTGAGCCTCAATATTTTCCCGAATGGTCTTATAGGCAACCTCAGGAGACGTCCGAAGCTGCCCCCGACAGATAACGGCTTGAGGGCGATATTCCACGGTTTGTAGGTAATAAACCGACCAAGAAAAACAGTTGCGCAACTGCTTCTCTTCCTCTTGGTTAACCGGCCGAACCGTTGACTTGCCCTCTAAGGACGAGGAGTAGGTCAGCAAGCCGTCAGAGGTGGGTAGATCGTCGGCAGTGCGAGACGGCTTCGGTGCTTCGGGCAAGCGCCCCCACTGCACCAAAAACCAGTAGAGCATCGGACACACCACAAAGGGAATAATGAAAAGGGCAAAGGGCATTTGCTCATTCTCACCATTGACCACCAGCCAAGCCATCCAAATGAAGGCTGGGGCCATCATGACTGCCCAGAGTAACCAAATAGGAGTGCGGGTAATCTTGGCGACACTGCGCTTCACGACCATGTAGGTGAATAGGCTCAGTGTGAAGAAAACGAGCAGTAGAATGATCATGCCATCTGTCTCAAAGCGTCGATGAGCGGAGAAAGGGGAAACCTGCGTCAACTCTGCATCATGCAACGTCAACGCCCTTGAACCCAGTAGTCTACGAAATCCTCGGCTAGGTTTTAACGAGGGCTGCCGAGGACAGACGACTCTCCCATGGAGATTAATCGTCCCATTTTATGAAGGGTTCAACTCCAGCTCTAAAATCTATCCCTAAAATTATGGTAAGAAATAAATGCGGTCAGGCTCCAGTGAAATTTAGGAATCTTGCTGCATTTTGGGGCGATCGCCCATGGATCGATCGCTGAGTTCACGGGTAAAATCCTGACCCGCATCGCGTTTGGTGTTTTTTGAGTGTGCTATGCCAACATCGTCTAAATCTCCTCGTCCGGTGCTTGACTATGTTGACACCCTATTTGCATTTCCTCCAAACCGCGACACCATGGGTGGAACAGCCTATCTCATCCTAGACCAGATCGATAGCCAACCGGCCAATATTCTGGTAGATTGTCCGGCTTGGGATGCAGAACATCTATCATTTCTCCAAGCCCATGGTGGAGTTCAGTGGCTGGTCATCACCCATCGCGGCGGCTTAGGCAAGGTGAAGGAGATCCAAACGGCGCTCCAGTGCCAGGTCGTCATCCAAGAACAGGAAGCCTACTTACTGCCGGAGGTGGAGGTGGTGTCGTTTCACCATGACCTCACCCTAGGCGATCGCCTTCAGGTGTTCTGGACACCCGGCCACTCTCCGGGATCAGCCTGTGTGTATGACCCAAGGCAAGGCGGCATCTTGTTGACCGGGCGGCATCTCTTACCCGATCGGCAGGGCAAGCCTGTGCCCTTGCGTACGGCCAAAACCTTCCACTGGCCCCGCCAGCTTCGCAGTGTGCAGGCTATCCGCGATCGCTTTTCCAGCGAAACCCTAACCTACCTATGCCCTGGAGCCAATACAGGCTTCCTGCGAGGACAGCGGGCGATCGCCGATGCCTACCGTCAGGTCACCACCATCGATTTGGAGCAGGCGCAGACCGCGCCAATTTTGCTATGACCGATGTGTTGTTAACTCAGGCACCCACGACAACAGCAGCCACGGACTCTCTCATGGCCACCGTACTGCGGTTTCCAACTCCAGTTTTAGAAGGTCTGGATGGGCGATCGCCCACTCTGCCAGAGCCGGTGGCGCAAACCCTCGATGCCTTGGTGACCATGGTGGCCCAACTCCAGACCACCGATAGTGGCTGGCCCAGTGACCTACCCCAAACCCCAGAGACCCTCGCTCCCTACGTAGCTGAGGAAATTGATCGGGTCTTGGAAGCTTGGAGTCATGCACCACCGAAGCCAACTCCCTCGATCCTAGAGGCGATCGCTCCTAGTGGGCTCCCCCAACAAACTAGCCATTACATTGACGTGGATACCTGGCGATCGCGCTTGCTTTGGGCGGTGGTACGGGGCAGTGCGATCGCTATGCAGTGGATGGAGGGGTTGGAAGCAACGGTCGTGCTATCCCCAGATGCAGCGCCCATCCAGGGGCAAGTGCGCCTAGTTCCCTACGGCATTCTCACCCTAGAGCAGACCATCGCCTTTGATCTGACAACCCAGCAGCAGCCCTCCCCCTTGCTCGATGCCAGCGTCTTACTGCAGTCCCAAACTCCAGACTCCCAAGGTTTAGAGCAAACTCCCTGTTCGGTGGAAAACCTATTAGCGCTGCTTCTCGATGGCTTACAGGTCACCACGCCTCGGCTAAAACCCCTGCTCGATGGACAACGCGTGGATATTTTGCAGCCGGAGCAAACCTGGCAGCGGGGGCATATTCAACTGCAGTTTGGCTTTGAGTTCATCCCCCATTCCCCTGCACCATCGGATACGTCACCGTTAGATCCAACTCTATTAGCTCCAACTCCATCAGATACAGCGGACATCCCTTCACCACCAACTACCGCAGGGCAACCCACACCGACCCAATGTGCTGTCCAAGAACCTGAGCGCACAGCCTTGATCGCAGCGGTGATCGCCCACCAGCGCCAAGAGGCGATCGCTCACCGAGCTGAGGCCTGGCAAGCGATCGCTCAAATGCCAACCGTGCAGTCTATTGGTGACTGGGCCTATCAAGCCTGCCAAGTCACCGAGACCCTGCGCCACCCAGCCCTCACCTACCATTCCATGCTGCTGCACCAAGCCATTCCTGTCTACCAATGGCAACGATGGCTGTTGTGGCAAATCAGCCGCAGCGCCTATCCTGTGATGCAGCTCCTAGGCGGCATATCCGTTCAGGTGCTCCAACCCGGTACCGCTTGGCAATCAGGAACCCTACACCTCTGGGCCGGTTTGCATCTGAAGACAGAAACCCAAGATCTCCTCCTCGATCTCACCACCGGTCAAGCCCAAGACCAACCGCACAGCGCTATCCATCCTGACGCGATCGCTCGTCCTCGCTGCCTCGGCTGGAATGCGGAACTCCTATCCATAGAATCTCTACAAAAAGCCGTTTTAGAACAGTGCTACCACACGCCTCTGCTCGACCAACTGCGATCGCCCCTACCCGTCGATCTATGGAACGCTGAGAGCGATCGCCCTACTCCAGCAACCTTGCAGCTAGACCTCCAGCTTGAATTCTGGGATATCCCGCCGCGCTAGGGTCGTTTTGCCAAAACAAGAGCACCTTGGCTCAAAATTGGCCCCACATGATAATGGGGGCGCGAACGATCGCAGCCCCCAGAACAATTAGAAAATCAGAAAATCACGCTAGACTAACTCGAATCAGATTGAAACGTAATCCGTGAACCGTGTCTAGAGAAAATAATGAGGTGGACATGAACCCACAACAGGCTCTCATGCTGGACAGATCGAGTCTCTTTAGGAGGCTAGTGAGCTTTGAGTCAGGAATAGACCTCGACTAAACCAATCGCTATCTACTAATGACCGCTGTAGTGTTGATCTGTCACGTACAAGTAGAGTGCTGTGTTGAACTAGAACGGGAGGCACAGGTTCTAACTCAAGGGGGGTAAGGGAATCAACTTGAAGAGAAGATTGATTGCCTTGTGCCTTGATCTAAAAGTATCACGTCTTTTTCGGTGTAGGTAGGGTATTCACTAAAGTTTATGCTTAGCCATGAACCGCAACGATTCCGTTACAGGATTTGACTCAAGATTTAGCTCACCTTGCCCCAAATCTGACGGGTTTTGGGTATTCTGAGGGAATGTTAGTGATCTAAGCGCTGCCGCGGCTCAACGATGTCTGCCCCAGAGCATACAGCCCTAGCCGTCTGTTAACGCGCCTATCCTCGTAGAGGTTTGTCCCATGATTGGACTTAGCCTGATTGCCCTAGGCTTAGCGATCGCCTCCTTCTATGTTGGCACCCACCTTGCGGAAGAAGCAGAAGGCATTACCCTGCTAGCCTTACTCGTTGCCCTGTTTTGCCTCTTTGTGAGCCTATTTTTGACCCCATGGTTCATCAAGCTAGTGCTGATCGGTCTGCTGCTCATGAGCGGCACATCGGCGGTAAAAATTCCATTCCGCCGCTAGCGAGTCCTAGCTGACCAGTATCGCAAGACAGAAGAACAAAGACAGAAGAACGAAAAAGAATTCCAGGAAAAACAAGGTTTCCGCCTGAGTCCATAGGCGGGTGACTTCCGCTTCAGAGGACTAGCCATCTGCGTGAGCATTATAAGAACAAATGCCCCCGAGGGTTAAAGGTTTCAAGCTGCCGCAGTTTTTCGTAGAGTTCCCGTTCATGGGTGGTGAGATCCTTCGGCAGAGCCAGAACAATCTCCACAATTTGATCGCCCCGCTGCCCTTCAATGGGGTATCCTTTGCCCGCCAACCGTAACTTTTGCCCTGGCTGCACCCCCGCCGGAATCGTCATTTTCACCGGGCCATCTAGGGTAGGAATCTCCACAGCCGCACCGAGAATTGCTTCACTGGGCGTCACCGGCACCTTGCAATAGATATCTGCTCCCTCAACGCCAAAAAAAGCATGGGGAGCAAGGGTAATTTTTAGATAGAGATCTCCCCCTTGAGATCCCTGTCCTTTGAGGCGAATCCGCTGTCCACTGACGATCGCTGCTGGCATATTCACCTCAAGCGATCGCCCATCTTCCAGACGAATTCGCTCCCGTCCACCCGCGTAGGCCGTTTCTAGGGGCACCGTCAGGCGGGCTTCTGTGTCCCGAGCGCGCGGAGAAGGATTAGCCGTGGATTTCGGAGGGGGCGATCGCCGAGGTGCTTTGCCCGTAGATGCTGGCCGCGGGGGAGCTGAGGTAGACGCTGCCGGACGGGGAGAGGCGGCACGTGGCGCAGGGGCACGGGCAACCGTTTCCTCCCGGCGATTCAGCAATTGATCGACAAAGCTATTAAAGTCTGGGAAATCACTAAAGTTGAGATCATCGGCCGCACCACGACCGCTCCGAGCTTTTCGCTGGAATCCAGGCTGTTTCCAATATTGGCTGAAGCGATCGTACTGTTCTCGGCGGCTGACGTCTGACAGCACCTCATAGGCCTCGCCAAGATCTTTAAACGTTTCCTCCGCTGCTTTATTCCCCGGATTCATATCCGGATGATATTGGCGGGCCAAGGCACGAAATGCTTTTTTGATATCGTCAAGTGTAGCGTCCCGAGGAACTCCCAAGATTTGATAGTAGTTCCGGAAGTTTTGCATAGAGGCGTTGGACACGGCGAATGAGTCAGAGCGTTATGTGAACGAGATACAGGTATCAAAAGTATCAGTAGTCAACCTGGAGATGACATCAAGCTGGAGATGAAGGCGATCGCCCCTCAGTGACAACTTAGTAGCAGCCTAGTAGCAACCTAGTGGCAACCTAGTAGCCATCAACCCCTTAGACTTAGAGCCATTCATCCTCGTCACCCCAATCTTCATCGTCAGAATAGCGAGGGGTACGGCGATTGTCATAGTCATTGGGCGGCGGTGCAGGCGATCGCTCTCCTCGCGGGCGATCCAGTGGAGGACGAGCAGCATAGGGGTCGGAGGGAGCAGCCGGGCGGCGATCGCCATAGGGATCGCGTGTAGAACGCGCATCATAGGGATCGTTGCTATACGAATCTCTGCTAGGGCGAGCATTATAGGGATCCTGGGCATAGGGATCCCGAGCAGGACGTGCATCATAGGGATCTTGAGCATAGGGATCCCGCGTAGGACGTGCATCGTAGGGATCCTGAGCATAGGGATCTTTGCTATACGGATCCTTGCTAGGACGCGCATTGTAGGGATCTTGAGCATAGGGATCCCGGCTGGGCGCATCTTGCCGATAGTCGTAGGACGGATAGGGATCACGGCGACCGGCATCGGATCGCGATGGCTCTGCCCGATACGGATCGCGATTCGGCTGGTAGGGATCCTGAGCATAGGGATCACGTCTGTAGGGATCCTGGTAAGGAGAACGCTTGTAAGGATCCTGAGTATAGGGATCGCGCTCATAGGGATCCCTACGGCGATCATAATAATCATACTCATCATCATCCTTGCCCAAGTTGGCAATCGTGCGACGGATGGATCCAAAGAAGTCGTCTTCCTCCTCTTCCTCCTTGGCAAATTGATAGGCTTCCTGGCGCAGATCGTAGAGCGCATCCTGCAGTTCCGACTGGGTCATATCAATACCCCGGTCATCCTTGCGATCCAGGCAATCCCGCAGATCCTGCACCAATCGCTCAATACGACGGCGATAGCTGCCAGCAAACTGCATCCCAAAGTCTAGGGCCACTTCGCGCAGCAGGCGCTCGGCTTGGAAGGTGAGGGCTTCAGCCTTGGTGCGTTTTTCAATCCGTTCTCGCTTCGCCCGATCTTCATCCGCAAACTGCTCTGCCTCCAGAATCATGCGGTTGACTTCCTCCTCACTCAGAGTGGAAGCGCCCTGAATAGTGACGCCCTGTTCTCGACCGGTGGTTTTATCGAGGGCCGTCACCTGCAGAATGCCGTTAGCGTCGATGTCCAGAGACACGAGAATTTGCGGCACACCACGCGGCGCTGGGGGAATGCCCATGAGCTTAAAGCGGCCTAGAGATTTGTTGTCTGCCACCATTTCCCGTTCCCCTTGGAGGACATGCACCTCCACCAAGGTTTGGTTATTTTCCGCCGTGGAAAACACATCTGATCGCCGCACGGGAATCGTCGTATTGCGCGGAATCAGTTTTTTCATGACGCCGCCAATGGTTTCCAGACCAATAGACAACGGCGTCACGTCCAGCAGCAAAATGTCTTGAATGTCTTGGTTGAGAATGCCGGCTTGAATCGCTGCACCCACCGCCACCACTTCATCAGGATTCACCGTTTGATTGGGCTCTAGGTCAATCAGCGATCGCACCAACCGCTGCACCATCGGCATTCGACTACCGCCGCCTACGAGAATCACTTCATTAATTTGGCTCGGCGGTAGTCCTGAATCAGCGATCGCTTGCTTGACGGGAAGCTGCAAGCGGCTGATCAAGTCACCACAGAGTCCTTCAAATTGCGATCGCGTCAGCCGGGTCTCAAGATGCTTAGGGCCATCCGGCGTAGCGGTAATAAACGGCAAATTAATTTCCGTATTCGTGACCCCAGACAGCTCAATTTTGGCCTTCTCCGCCGCCTCCATCAACCGCTGCAGCGCTTGGCGATCGCGCCGTAGATCAATGCCTTCCGCTTCTAGAAACTGCTCCGCTAGCCAATCGACAATTTTGCTGTCAAAGTCACTGCCGCCCAATTGGGTATCGCCGCTAGTGGCCTTCACCTCAAAAACGCCATCGCTGATGTCCAGCACCGACACATCAAAGGTGCCGCCGCCCAAGTCAAACACCAAGATACGCTGACTGTCCCGGCGCTCTAGGCCATAGGACAGGGCCGCCGCGGTTGGCTCATTAATAATCCGCTTCACCTCCAGCCCAGCAATCCGCCCTGCATCGCGGGTAGCCTGCCGCTGGGCATCGTTGAAATAGGCCGGCACCGTAATCACCGCACCGGTCACCGATTCTCCCAGGTAGCGACTAGCTTCATCCACCAGCTTGCGTAGCACCATGGCCGAAATCTCTTCCGGGGCAAATTCCTTTTGCAAGCGCGGACATTGCACCTTCACGTTACCCACCTCATCCCGCCGGATAGTGTAGGGCACCCGCCTCGACTCCGCAGGCAGTTCGCTGTAGCGCCGACCGATGTAGCGCTTGATGCCATAAAAAGTATTTTGAGGATTTAGCACAGACTGGCGACGGGCCATCTGCCCCACGAGGCGCTCTCCATCTTTGCTAAACGCAACCACGGAGGGAGTCGTCCTCATACTTTCTGAATTGGCGATGACAATGGGTTTGCCGCCCTCCATCACAGCGACAACTGAGTTTGTGGTGCCCAAGTCAATACCGACGACTTTTCCCATGCGTTGCGATGCTCCTCGCTTGCCTGAATGACTATACCGAATATTGAGAATCGTTGCTGAATCTATATTATCTTGTCAGCAAGGGGGTTCTGGTGATAAATCCATCGGTTACTCTAGGAACCGAGAGAGCGATCGCTCTTCAACCCGTCTCAGTGCTTCGTTACTTTACGAAATCTTAACAGCCCTAAAATGTAACATGAAGAACAGTTTCGACGGTCACGCACGCTTTGGCTAACCTCACCGTTGCCCTATCCGCTTCAAGAGGGATGGGACGAGACGCAAGTCGGGCACCTTGCTAAGGATATAGCTGCACTATACTCCTCTGAAGTCAAACCACACCTAACGTTTCGGGTCGTTCATCGAACGTTGGTCAAATCTCTCGCGGGCCCCATTGCTTGACTTGGGATAACTTCATATCATCTTTGAACATCACCCTAGTTTTATGAAGAATTGACCTGTACTCGTGTCATACAATACCGCCGATCGCGTACAGAAGATCTGAGTTTGTTATGTTAGGTTGGGTCTACCCTGGGCATGGCATCAGGGCAAAAGAGCGGTCTCCTTTGTAGATACTTGGGAATATTGAGAAGGGTAGGGGCATTCATCTTCATCACAGCCATAGTGAAGAGTATCAGCCCCAACTCGCCTGAATGATGAGATCCATCAGCACGTTTGAGATGTTGCACACCCGGATTTTTAGGAGAGCAGTTTCATGACTCAGACCAAGGAAGCGACAGTACCCGTGAATTTAACGCTCCCGAGCACCTCGGGTGGTTCTGGGGAAGCTGAGCCACGTCCCTGGGGGTCGTACACCGTTCTGGAAGAAGGGCAGGGGTACAAGATTAAGCGCATTGAAGTCAAGCCGGGCCATCGCCTCAGCCTTCAAATGCACCACCACCGCAGTGAGCATTGGATTGTGGTATCGGGAACCGCTAAGGTGGTTTGTGATGGGGAAGAGAAGCTGCTGTTTAGCAACCAATCAACCTATGTACCGGCCTGCACCCAGCACCGTCTCGAAAACCCTGGGGTGATTCCATTGATCTTAATTGAGGTGCAAAACGGTCAGTACCTCGGAGAAGACGACATTATTCGCTACCAAGACGACTACGCCCGCGATCGCAAATCCTAAGATCGCAAATCCTAAGATCGCAAATCCTAGCGCCCAGCATACGCTAGGTTGAGCCAGAACAGCGATCGCTCCACCATCAGGCGATCGCTTCACCGCTCTACTAGCCGACGCGACTCTCGTGCTTGGTGTCATTGTGCTGCTACAGTAATGAGACATTGGACAGGATTGGGATAACGTCCTGTTCAAAGACATCTGTTCAGTAACAGCTATGATTCACCTCAGTTCAACTGCGATCGCAGAAGTCAATCGCCTGAAACATAGTCGAGACCAGCCCGATGCCTGGCTGCGGATTTCGGTGCGGCCGGGCGGCTGCCAAGATCTCTATTACATCCTCGACTTAGTCGATCGCCCCCATGCTGATGATCATGTCTCTCAGCATGACCATATCTGGGTTGCTGTGGATGTCGAGAGTGCGGCGGTGCTAGAAGGACTCACGGTGGATTATGCCGAAGATTTAATGGGCGGTGGCTTTCGCTTCCGCAACCCCCAATCTCGGCAAGACTGTGGCTGTGGCAATTCTTTTTCCACCCAATCACCCGAGCTCACGTTGGCCTAGTACTTTAGGATAGCTAGTCAAGGAAATAGCTAGTCCAAGTCTGGCTGGGTCAAGCAAGTGCGACCCAACCAGGTTTCCAGGCGTTAGTAAGGCGTTTTATCAGATTTTTCAATCCACTCTTGGAAGGCACTCTGGGCTTCCTCGCGCAGGAAAGGCTTCATGGGGAGCTGGCGATCGCCCATGGACACATCTAGCTCATCATAGATGAACTGATCGTCAAACCCTGCGGCGGCGGCATCAACTTTGGTATTGCCATAGTAAACCCGGTCGAGCCGAGACCAGTAGATTGCGCCTAGGCACATAGGACAGGGTTCACAGCTAGTGTATAGCTCACAGCCGTCGAGCTGAAAGCTTTGCAGTTGCTGGCAAGCATCTCGAATCACGCTGACCTCCGCATGAGCTGTGGGGTCGTTGGACGTCAGGACTCGGTTATGTCCCCGAGCAATAATAGTTCCATCCTTGACAATCACTGCGCCAAACGGGCCGCCATGGCCATGGCGCATGCCCTCTAGGGACTGAGCGATCGCCTCTCGCATAAATTCAGGATTGGGTTCTGTCATGAGCTAGCCTGTGGTTGATCTGCTTTGTATGCTGCCCAGCCGCCGTAGTGGGAAATATCGGGCCATTGGTGTTGATCAATCAGTGCCTTGGGATACAGCATGGCAGTCGCCACATCACCGTTCTCTAGCACCACGTCATCGGGATACATATTGGGTGGCTCATTGGCCAGCAAGTACTCGTATTCAGCCAAGGTCATTTCATAGACTTCTCCAGGAATACTGATGCCTCCGGTCTCCACTTCATAGATCGCAGGATGCCATCCATTGCCTGCCGCATGGAGCCGGTAGCGGGGCTGAGTGCAGGTGGGGCCCAAAAACTTTGCCCCCTGGAGATTGCCGTGGTCAGGCTGCCCTTGCAGTGCAGATCCGCAAATGAAGATATGTTTAACAGATGCGTTCGAGTCGGTCATGCCAGTTGAAATCCCGTTCGTAGATCGATGACAGATCTCATTAAGGCTTGTTGCATCCATCTCGTCAACTGTCTTAAGTGACCATTTCCTCAGATACGGAGATGGGTGACGGAGATGGGCGATCGCTCCTAGGTCAGCAGAAGGGCGGATTCAATTTCACAGCAAGGCTGGTAGTTTAGTTTATAGAGAACATTTTTCAGGAACCTATCCTAGGTACCGTCATAGGATGGGCGATCGCCCCATCACGTTCGTTCAATAATCAGCCCTAGGGCTCCGCCAAGGTTGCATTGTCGCCCTGCTCGCGGTTCGATCCCTTCAGACCCCAGCGCACCTAGGCAAAACTCACTCACATTTTAGGAGGCATCTCGTCTATGACCGTACTTACTACCGCTCTCGCTGTCAATGGCGATCGCCTCAATCAGCATATTGATCAACTAGCCGAACTAGGTCGGCTGCCCCACGGTGGCATTCGCCGTTTGGCCTTTAGCCCCGAAGATTGCCAAGCTCGGCAGCGGGTGCGCCAGTGGATGGAACAGGCTGGCATGAAGGTACGGGTTGATGCAGCCGGAAATATGATTGGCCGCTATGCCGGTCAACAACCCAAGCTGGCGGCGATCGCCACCGGCTCCCACATTGATACCGTGCCGGCGGGCGGTCGTTATGACGGCGTTCTTGGGGTTTTGGCAGGCATTGAAGCGGTGCAGAGCCTCCATGAACAAGGGCTACGGCTAGACCATCCCCTAGACGTCATTGTTTTCAGCGACGAAGAAAGCAGCATGATTGGGTCGCGGGCGATCGCTGGTGCCGTGAAGGGAGAAGCGATTTACCATCCAGAACAGGGCACCTCGATTCAAGCCTGTTTGGATGCCGTGGGCGGTGACTGGTCGCGCATTCTCTCGGCCCGCCGTAGCCGCGAAGATATGGCGGCCTTTGTAGAACTGCATGTGGAACAGGGCAGTGTGCTCGACAGCAAAGGCTATGAAATTGGCGTAGTGGATGGCGTGGTGGGCATGAACCGCTACGCCATTACCATCACCGGCGTGCCCAACCATGCTGGCACCACCCCCATGGATATGCGCCATGATGCTCTGGTGGCTGCCGCTCAGGTGACCCTGGCCGTGCAGGCGATCGCCCTAGAGCAACCCAGCCGTCCTGTGGCCACCGTGGGCTCCCTCAACGTGTCTCCCAACGCTGCCAACATTGTCCCCGGTCGGGTGGAACTGACCGTAGATATGCGGGATCTGTCCCAGGATTGTCTGGATGACATGACCTATCAGCTATCGCGGCACCTGCGGGCGATCGCCGCCAAGACCCGCACCGACATTGACATGACCCCTATTTTGAAAGTCAAGCCCTCCCCCGCCGCCGCCAGCATCAAGTCCGTCATCCGCGAAGTCTGCCAAGACCTAGGATTTTCCGCCCATGCCTTACCCAGCCGCGCCGGTCACGACGCTATGGAAATGGGGCATATCACCGACATGGGCATGATTTTTGTGCCCAGTCATGCCGGCATCAGTCACTCCGACCAAGAATACACTTCCCCAGAACAATGTACTCAGGGAGCGACCGTGTTGCTCCACACCCTCGTGCGCCTAGATCAGGTCTACAGCTAGGATCGCAAGACAGAAAAACGAAGACAGAAGAATGAAAATAGAAGAACGAAAACAGAAGAACGAAGACAGGAAAACGAAGAGGATCCAGGAGACACGAGGTTTCCCGCCTTAGCACATAGGCGGGTTACCTACGCCTCAGAGTGCTAGCCCTAGACGCGATCGCAGCGCCATGCAGGTATGCAAGGATCAGGCGATCGCGTCTGACGAATCTTTATGATTTGAGTGCAGAAAATCCGTAGGTTAACTGGAGGCGATCGCCCCTAAGCTCATTCACAATGGGACTAGGGAGGGCGATCGCTTTTTGGTTTGGGCGATTCTAGCGTTTCACTCTTGCAAGATGCCGGGCTGGGTTGTCTCCCCTGCAGCAGTAGCCAAGACCCTAGAACCTATTCCAGGCAAGCCCCTATCGTTCGCTCATAACTCACAGATGGGCGTGGGAATCACGAGCTTGCCAGAACATTACAGGTGCCTATCTCGTCAATCTATAGAACCCATAGAAGAGTCAGGCAACGTGTTTCCGTACAATCACTGATCTTCTGTCGATTACCCATCACGGAATAACCCGTCAGACCAAGATGATCCACAGCATCCTAGATCGGCGATCTACCTCGAAACCGTACCTATCAGTGCTGATATCATCCTAGTTTCCTGGAAGGATCTAACGAACGTCCGTTCCTGAAGGGAATTCAAGGAGTAAACTTGGGGAACGACGGTTACGCCATGCCGGAACGCAGCGCATGAGTTCACTTAATCAACATCCGACTCAGATTATGCCGTCCCAGTTTTATGCGCTTGATGCAGTTCCCATGGGAATTTGCGTGGTGCAGCTTGATTTCACCATTGTTTGCTGGAATCGCCTGCTCGAAGACTGGACGGGAATATCTCGGCAGCACCTGCTAGGTGTTGCTCTGGATCAAGCCTGTCCAAGCCTTTGGTCAGCCTGCTGCGATCGCCTTCAGTCGTTACTGAGCAACGAGGTCAATGAGATCTCGTTTACGTTGCCAGTCGATTTTCTGCGAGCGGGTGCCCTCGCCTCTCACCGCCATCCTGGGCAAGGACACATCACCTGGGTAGCGCCACCCGAAGGATCATCGACCTATCTAATGTTCGCCGTCCAGCCTAGTCCGGCGAAGGCTTCTCTCCCGCCCGCCAAACCGTCTCTGCATGGGCTGGAACAAACCATTCAAGTGCTTCATCAGGATCTGACCCTGCATGAAACCCTGCAGGCGATCGCCAACCAAGTTGGGCAAACCTTCCAGGTCGATCGCTGCCTGATCTATGCGCACCCCTCCCCTCCCCGCTCAGCCTTACATCAGGTGGAATATTGCCGCGATGATATTCCCGCAGTTCTAGACACCTTTGAGGCCCTAGCCCACCACCTGCAGCACCATATTCAAACTGAGCCCGATCACAGCTCTTGGGTGATCGACAACTGTTCGTCTGGCCCGTTGCCCATCGCTCTCGCCGATGCCCCCCGAGAGGCTCTGACAGCCGTGCAGGCCTTGGTTGCGGTGCCCGTGTTGTATCAAGGGCAGGTCGCCGGTGTGCTGTGTCTGCAGCAATGCGATCGCCCGCGCCCATGGTCATCAGAAACGATTCATCATCTGGAGCTGATCGCTAGCCACATCGGCTTGGCGATCGCCCATGCCCAAAAAGCCGATCAGCATCGCCAACAGCAGCAAGATCTGATCCTGAAAACAACCATCTTGGAGCAGGCCCGTTGGAAAGCCGAAGCCGATAATCGCGCCAAAAGCAGCTTTTTGGCCACCATGAGCCATGAAATTCGCACGCCCATGAATGCGGTGATTGGCATGACCGAGCTGCTGCTGGATACGGAACTAACCCCTCAACAGCGCGATTTTGTCGAAACCATTCGCACCAGCGGTGATGCTTTGATTGTGATCATCAACGACATCTTAGACTTTTCCAAAATCGAAGCCGGAAAACTCACCCTCGACCAAAAGCCCTTTAAACTGCGCACCTGTGTCGAAGAAGCCCTAGATCTCCTCGCCCCGAAAGCTAGCGAAAAAGGGTTGGAACTCGCCTATCTCATTCAGCCTGAAGTGCCTCGCGTGGTGGTGAGTGACGTGGTGCGCCTGCGGCAGATCCTCAGCAACCTCTTGAGCAACGCCGTCAAGTTTACGACCACCGGAGAAGTGACCGTGGTGGTGAATGCCCGGCAGCTTCGCTCAGAGTTTTCTGCGCAGGGGCGTTCTCAATCCCACCCCTTCACGGCCCGCTATGCCCTACAGTTTGCCGTCAAAGATACCGGGATTGGCATTGCCTCCGATCGCCTCCGCTATCTATTCCAGCCCTTCAGCCAGCTCGATGCCTCCATCAGCCGTGTCTATGGCGGCACGGGCTTGGGCTTGGTGATTAGCCAGCGCCTCAGTGAAATGATGGGCGGACGAATTTGGGTAGATAGCGAGTTGGGTGTGGGATCGACCTTTTGGTGCTCCGTCGTGGTTGATGCCGTCGAAGAACCCCAGGTCGGATTTCCCAGTTCGCCCATTCCTGGCTTGGCCGGCAAAGGGGTGCTGATTCTTGACGCCAATACCGTCAGTCAGCAAAACCTCCTCCTACAGACCCGCACCTGGGGCATGACCTCATTGGCGACCCACTCCTTGGAGGAAGGAGAAAAACTTTTGAGTAGTCAACGGTTCGACGTTATTATCCTGAATGGGCAACCGCTCAGTGTTCAAGATACCCAGTTGCTGCAGACGATTCGGCACTGTCCTAACGCCCAAGATATTCCGGTCGTGCTGCTCACCCAAATCGACCAAGCCGTGATGGCCCAGCAAAATCCGGTTGCTGGCATCCAGTACGTCAGTAAGCCTGTGAAGCAGAACGCCCTATGCGATGCCCTGCTTCATAGCCTGAAAGCCCCCCATGATGAATCGTCTCACCTTTCTAAGTCTGATATGGAACAGTTGTCCAAACCATCGACGTTGACCACCCATGACCTGCGTGTCTTGGTGGCTGAAGATAATCTAGTCAACCAAAAAGTGATTCTGCAATTGCTCAAACGGCTGGGCCATGAGGCAGAGATCGCCAATAACGGTATCGAAGTGTTGGATTATCTGCGGCAGCATCCCTATGACCTAGTGCTCATGGATGTGCAAATGCCAGAGATGGATGGACTGGAAGCCACCCGAGAAATCCGCCAGCAGATTCCTACCGAACAACAGCCCTACGTAGTGGCTTTGACGGCTAATGCCACCCAGGGCGATCGCGAGGTTTGTCTCCAAGCCGGTATGGACAACTACCTGAGTAAGCCCATTCGCATGGATGCCCTGTCCACCATCCTGCAGCAGTATCAAAATATTCGCGACAGTCAGTGACCTAGGGCCGGGAGCTAGCGTTAGATCCCTAAGCGTCGATGGGAGCGATCGCTTGGGGGGGATGGGTGGCCAACACCTGCTTGAGATAGTGCCCCGTATAGGAGGTGGGATGGGCCGCGACCGTTTCCGGTGTTCCCATAACGATCACCTCGCCGCCGCGATCGCCCCCCTCGGGGCCCAGATCCACAATCCAGTCGGCACAGCGGATCACATCCAAATTGTGCTCAATCACCAACACCGAATTGCCCTTGTCTACCAGGCGCTGGAGGACATCCAGCAGCTTGTGGACATCATAAAATGAGAGCCCCGTGGTGGGTTCATCAATCAAATACAGCGTCTTGCCCGTGGCTCGTCGCGCCAGCTCCGTCGCCAGCTTCAATCGCTGGGCCTCGCCGCCGGAGAGCGTCGGCGCTGTTTGCCCCAGACGCACATACCCCAGCCCCACATCCACCATGGTTTGCAGCCGCGATGCTGCCTTGGGAATGTTCTGGAAAAAGTCCAGTGCCTCATCGGCGGTCATGTTCAACACATCGGCGATCGACTTGCCCTTGTAGGTCGCCTGCAGGGTTTCCCGGTTATAGCGCGCCCCTTTGCACACCTCGCACTGCACATAGACATCCGGCAGGAAGTTCATTTCAATGACATTCACCCCCTGACCACCGCAGGCCTCACAGCGTCCACCTTTGACGTTGAACGAAAACTGTCCTGGCTTATAGCCCCGCGCTTTCGCCTCAATGGTTTCTGCAAACAGATCCCGGATCACGTCAAACACACCGGTGTAGGTGGCAGGATTCGATCGCGGCGTGCGGCCAATGGGCGACTGGTCAATCACGATCGCTTTATCCAAGGCCTTCAGACCTTGAATCGGTTCCATCTCCTTAGGATCAGGAATCTTGCGCCCAAAGTGGTGCTGAATGGCGGGGTAGAGCAGCTCATTCACCAGAGTAGACTTGCCCGATCCTGAGACCCCAGTGACGCAGACTAATTTACCCAGGGGAATATCCACATCAATCTGCTTCAGGTTATTGCGGTGGGCCTGGCGGATTTTCAACATGCGGCTGTTGCCGGTGCGCCGTTGGGCGGGCGTCTGGATCCTGCGCCGACCCGATAGATAGGCCCCGGTGAGGGAGTCTTCAGCCTTCAGCAATTCATCGAAGGAGCCCTGGGCCACGATCGCCCCTCCATGCACCCCGGCACCGGGGCCAATGTCCACCAAATGGTCAGCGGCGCGGATGGTGTCTTCATCATGCTCCACCACAATCAAGGTGTTCCCCAAATTGCGTAGACGGGTGAGGGTGGCTAGGAGGCGATCGTTGTCTCGCTGATGTAGACCAATGCTGGGTTCATCCAGAACGTAGAGCACGCCGGTGAGCCCCGCGCCAATTTGGGTGGCCAGGCGAATGCGCTGGGCTTCGCCACCAGACAGGGTCATCGCCGTTCGGTTTAGGGTGAGGTAATCTAGCCCCACGTCGATTAAAAACTGCAGCCGGGCGCGAATTTCTTTGAGCACCAATTCCCCAATTTGGGCTTGGCGAGGCGTCAGGTGCATACGATTGATGCAGTCTAACGTATCGCGAATCGAGACATGGGTGAGCTCTTTGATGCTGTATTGCCCCACCCGCACGGCCAGAGCCTCTGGCTTGAGGCGATCGCCCCCGCAGACTTCGCAGGCTTGATCCACCAGATATTTTTCTAGCTTTTGCTTAAACGTTTCCGACGTACTTTCCCGATACTGGCGCTCCAGCATGGGTAAAACGCCCTCATAGCGGCGATGGTATCCCTTGTCTTCTCGATAGCGCGAGTCCGACTCAATGTAGATTTTTTCCTCCGAGCCATGGAGAATCACCTGCTGCTGCTCCGGCGTCAGCTTGCACCAAGCCGTTTGCAGTTCAAACCCAAAGGCCTGACCCACGCTATAGAGCAGAGAAAAGTAGTAGGTATTATCCCGCTCCGACCAAGGGGCGATCGCTGCATAAACCGGCAGACTAGGATCCGGCACCACCAACTCCGCTGAGAAGGTGCGTAGCGTCCCTAAGCCATGGCAATGGGGACAGGCTCCGTAGGGCGAGTTGAAGGAAAACAGACGAGGCGAGAGTTCCTCCATCACCGCGCCATGTTCCGGGCAGGCAAAGTTTTCCGAAAACACCAGCTCCTTGGGCAAACGATCCTCCACCTGGTAGGCCCCCGTGGCCGCTGCGGCCTTCGCCGATGGATGGCGATGGGCTTCCATATCAATGACATTGGGGGCGTCCTCCGAGCGATCGCCCTCCAAAATATCAATCACCGCAATGCCCTCAGAACGCTTCAGGCAGGTCGCCAGGGAATCCACCAAGCGCTCCTGAATGCCCTCTTTTTTCACCAAACGATCCACGACAATTTCAATGTCGTGACTGTGGTTCTTGTTCAGCTCAATGGAGTCCGACAGCTCCCGCACATCGCCATTCACCCGCACTCGCACAAACCCCTCCGAGGCTAGGCTGGATAGCAGCTTCTTGTGGGTGCCCTTTTTGCCCCGCACCACCGGCGCAAGGATCTGAAAGCGGGTGCGATCGGGCAAACCCAAGACGCGATCGCACATCTGGTCAATCGTTTGGGGCACGATGGAGCGATCGCAGTGGGGGCAGTGGGGTTCGCCTGCCCGCCCAAACAGCAGCCGCAGATAATCGTAGATCTCCGTCACCGTACCCACCGTGGAGCGAGGGTTATGGGACGTAGACTTTTGGTCGATGGAAATCGCTGGACTGAGTCCCTCAATGGCATCCACATCGGGCTTGTCAACCTGACCTAAAAACTGCCGCGCATAGGCACTCAGGGATTCCACGTAGCGACGCTGCCCCTCGGCAAAAATAGTGTCAAACGCTAGGGACGACTTGCCCGATCCCGATACGCCCGTGAATACAATCAGCTTATTGCGCGGCAGCTCTAGGTCAATATTTTTGAGATTATGCTGTCGAGCCCCGCGAATGCGAATGATATCTGTCGATCCGCTAGCCGAGGTGCCAAGCTGGGCTGCCACGGCCTGCACCGATGCACCAGACTCCGAGGCGGTAGATTGGTCAGGGGATGATGACACAGAGGTGGATTTAGAGGAGCGCTTCGCCATGGGATATTCAGACACAACAGGAGGAACAGACTGCCCAACTGGCAACAGTTCTTAACAATCTTATCGTCTCTACCCAAGAAATCCCAATGGATGAGAGAGCAGCATTTGACCTTACCACGGGCGACCCCCCTCATGGTAGATCAGGCTCAACCTGCCGATGGGAAACTCTTGGCACTAACGGTCTATCTTAGCGGCATTGCTTGAATAGTACAAACGTTTTGGTCGGCAATATCTCGGAATGCTCCCTGTCCCCGGCTGGTCACGAACCGCATCATCGAAGCGCCTCGCTCAAACTCGGGGGCTGATAACCTAGCCGACCCCTGGGGGATTGTGCCACTCTAGGAATCAGCGGATCCCGTTGGCTTGGTCAACCATTGCTTGAAGATACATCAACTATGGCACGAGAAAAATTACTGTTGGGGTTTGGCGTGGTCGTGTTTGGCCTGGTCGCAGGGGTGAGTTGGGGCATGGATCGCGATATCCGGCGATCGCTCCTCTCCGGTACCGTGGCCCTAGCCTCCACCTATGCTGGCGGCATGATCGTCCAAGGCGATCGCGAGAGCCCATCCGGAGCGATCGCTCCCATAGCAGCCGATCCACCGACGCACCCCCCGGCCTCCGATGAAGTTGCCGTATTTTGGGATTACGAAAATGTGAAAGTGGCGGCCCAGGGTGTGAAGGCTCCCTTAGCTGAATCGTTGATTAGTTATTCGGAAAGTAAGGGACACCCTCGCTTCAAGATGGTGTATGCCAACTGGCGACGGGAGCGGGAACCTCTGGTACAGGCACTCTACAGTTTGGGATTTGAGCCGATCCATGTTTCCACAGGTAAGGAAAACAGCGTTGATATTAAGCTGACGGTGGACTGTCTCAACACCGCCCATCATTATCCGGAAATTCAGCAATTTATTATCGTTACCGCCGATCGCGACTTCGTGCCCCTCGTCACCGCCCTGCGTACCCTGCGAAAACGTGTGACCTTAATTGGTCGTACCGAAACCGCCAGCGAGCAACTGTTGTTGAGCGCCAACGAATTTATTGATTTAGAAAAACTATCCGCCGATGGTGCCTATCCAACCCTGACCGAAACCCCCGAACCGCCTAGCCTGATCTCCTACGCAGAGGCGATCGCCTGCCTCACCGAATCTATCAGCCAAGCTCGCGACCAAGGCAAGAGCACTCGCTTTGGCCCCACCGATCTGTTGATGCGGGCCAATTCCCGATTTTCCTACAGTGGCTTTCAATCCATTCGCCACGATCAGGGAGAATCCTTTTCCAACTTCAGCGCCTTCATTGCCAAGGCAGAAGCTGAGGGCGTCGTTAAAGTCTATACCCTGAGCGGCTTCAAGGAGCTGTTTTTACCTAACGAAGATCCTGAAACCGAGTCAGAATTTAGCAGCGACCTACCCGGCGACCTCGATCGCCACCATTGGGGGATTATTCTCGACCAGGTATGCCAATCGTTCCAAGATGGTCAGCCCGGGCCCACCTATGGACGCTTTTTGGTGATCTTCAAATATGTACGCCAAGCGAAAAAAGACGAGCGGCTCAACCTGACCAATGGACAATTGAAACAGGCCCTGAGCCGCTTAGTGGAAACGGGAATTTTAGTGGAACAGGCCAACGGTACCTATCAACTAGTGCCCGACCTAGATACCCAGCGAGAGTTCTACATCGACCAGTTGATGGGACTGCCGCCGGCTGGAGCATCTAGCCCAATAGACGGAAAATGAAGGGATAGCGATAGGGTTGATCGCTGTCCTTCAGGATCTTGAGAATCCCGATGATGGGCATAACCCAGTGAATAACAAACAAAATGGCGAGCAGTGGATAGCCAATCAAAACGATGGTCAGAATCCCGAAAATGATTTCGTATAGCCACACATTAAAGTGGAAGTTGATGGATTCCCTAGCGTTGTCTTTGACAACTGGGTCATCGGAGATCAACAAGACGGCGATCGGCAACCCAACGGACAAAAATAGGGAGCTGAGGAAAATGGCACCGTGGCTGAGAATCGACAGGGCCTTGCGTTTATCGCTATCGTAGTATCCGGGGGTTTGTGTAGGATCCATGGGCGTCTCCCAAAATATTGACATGTATCTCTAGCTTACGAAAGGCGATCGCCTTTTGACCAACCTCTAGAGGATGATTGATGATCCTAATTGGCCTATGCCATCAGCAGGAGCGATCGCCCTCGATCGCTAGCCTTAGTCTTAAATAAGTTCGCCTTAAAAGCTCACTCAAGTTTTAGATATACTAGTGTGACCTTGGCCTCTGTTGGTAAAGCCTTGAGTTGCGTCAAATTAATGTCGTATCTTCATTCAGCAACGCCCCAACGTCATGGGAAGCACCATTAAATATAGAGCTAAATGTAGAGCGCGTTATCAAAGCGTAACGCGCTGCAAATTCCTGGTAAGCAAGCATGAGGCGATCGCCAGCCCATCCTACAATCATGGCATCGTCCCGGAAGATTGCTCCTAGGCGCGTGGCACAGAGACCGGATCGAGCCAGAGCAGCAAATTGCGCTTGAGTTGATTAAAGTCGCGGTAGACCTCTTGCTTCACCAATTGCCCAAGGGCATCCAAGGGTGAAAACGCTGCGCTAGGCTGCCAGCGCACATCTTGCCCCAGCGGCGTGAGGTGATTGCCAGGCAAAATCTGCACCGTGGTGAAGTCAGGACAGCATTGCTGCATCACTTGGCTCAGCGATCGCGTTTGGTCAATCGTATCTTGGGTAAACTTCACCAGCAGATTGCGCTTCACGTGGTAGTCTCCAGCCACCAAAGCTTCCGTTGCCTGCGGTGATGGCGTGAACTCCACATCCATGAGGGTCACCTGAGAAAATTGTTCCAAAAGAGGAATCGATCGCCGAGCTGGATAGTTGTTGTAGGCCATCAAAATATTACCGGCCCGCTCCTCATCATAGAGACTGCCGATCAGCAGGTGCAGCTTACAGCCCATACTATGACCCAGCCCATAAATCGGAATGTAGCGTTGCTGAAGCACCCGCGCCTGCAGATACTCAAGGGCGCGATCAAAGGCAAGAATGACCTGACGAGCGATCGCGGCATGATCAAACGTGTTGACAAACGGTGTCGCCACAACCACATACCCCGCCTCTGCCAACGACTCCAGCAGCATTCGGTAGGTTACCTGCGGAGCTGCCGCCACAAACGCCCCACCCAAGAAATGGATGATCGCCTTCGGTCGCGGGGGAATGACTATCCAGTTTCCCGATACTTCTCGCCAGTCCATAGACCTCACTCAACCGAAACGTTACGTTTCTTCATTCTAGACAGGTTTTGGGAACGTTGCCGATGATGCAAGTCTCCGCATAGCATACGGTCATCGTCTGTTTGCGAGTCGTCTCGCCTAACGTCTGTGCCTGTGTTCTCGTGGGTCAAGGATTTATTTCAGCAGATTCGGAAACAGGTTCGCCCGCCGGATCCATTTTCTTGGCAAATGTTAATTTTGCTGAGCCTCTTTTCATGGCTCATTTCCCTACTCATTAGCACACCCATTGTGCGAGATGGCTTGGCGACCATCGGCTGGATATTTCTCTCTTTAGGCATCGGCTGGGCAACCGTCAATATCAAATTCTCGATTCTAGGCTTCAAGATCTACCCCGGCCCTTGGTTAACAGCAGGCATGGTGTTGGGATTGATCTATGCCTGGGATCTGATCAGCCTAGAGATCACCCTAGTTCTTTGGCCCATGATCACCGCAGCGATCGCCACGGTGCCTCTCTATCTAGCTCCAGGGCCCAAGCTACGGGTTCCCAAAGTGGGCGATCGCCAGACGATTGTGATTGTGGGGCTGTCCCATGCCATCATATCCTGCTGGATTGGCTTTTTTTTGGTCGTGCAAACCTGGCTGCAGTTCTACCCCAGCACCTTGGCCGATTCAGTTGAAAACAGTGCCTTTGTTGTCAAGCTGTCTTTTGATGTCGTAGGCGATACGCGCCGTCCAGTCACCGGGGTACGCCTTTTGGAAGCCGCCGAAAATGACCTGCGCCAGCAGATTGAGTCGGGTTCATGGAATGACGCAGTTCGTTGGTTGATGAACAACAATGACGAGTTTAAGCAACTCCGGGATCGGGTCTTGCAGCAGGTGCGGCAAGCCAACGCGGCTGAGGATGCTCTCCTCCGATCAAAAGAAGAAGCACTTTGGGACTTTGGGACAACCCGCCCTCGACAGTTGCCCTCGACGTCCGATGGCTACGCGATCACCTTCTATGCTTACTGGTATGGGCCAAGTTCCAGCCCAGACGGTTTTCGCCTCAGCCAAACCTGTGAAGTGATCGAACGCGGGGAAGCAGCACGGCTTGATCCTGATCGCACCAGCCCTTTCCGAGAACTGCCCAATTTACTCGACGAGGATCCAGAGAATCGCCCAGAGGTCGTCATTCGCTGTGAGCCCATAGGTTCCATAGACTATCTAGACAGGAACGCTCCCTAACGTCCCTAATCTTGCCCCAATTTTCTCGGATGAAGCGATCGCTCCGAGAACAATGGGTGGAATACTGAAAACCAGACCGCTTCTCTTAGGAGGAAGACTGTGAACGTTGGACGGGTATTGGTGATTGCCAGTAATGTGTTTCGAGAAGTGATCCGCGATCGCATTCTCTACTTGCTGGGATTTTTTGGCATCTTGCTGCTGCTAGCCAATCTACTGCTGCCAGAAGTGGCGGCTAGCACGGAAGACAAAATGCTGCTAGACGTAGGGCTAGGGGCGATCGGCGTCACGGGATTGGTGGTGGCCGTGTTTGTGGGAACTGGCTTGGTCAACAAGGAAATTGAAAAGCGTACCGTCTACGTCCTCACCGCCAAGCCGCTCACGCCGGCCGAATTCATCGTGGGCAAACATGTGGGTTTATCCGTCGTCTTGGCCGTCATGGTGACGGTGATGACAGCGCTCTACATCGCTACCCTTTCCCTGAACCAAATCGCGTTTCCCCTCGACAGCATCCTGTTGGCGGTGCTGTTTTTGTTTCTGGAACTCTGTTTGGTGACCGCGATCGCCATTTTATTTGGCGTGTTCACCAGTTCGCTGCTGGCGGTCTTTCTCACCGTGGCAGTCTACCTCATGGGACACCTGAGCCGGGATCTGGTATTGCTCACGGAATTGTCAGAGAGTCCCAACATTCAGCGGATTACGGAATCAATATATTTGGTCTTGCCTGATCTATCCCGGCTCGATCTCAAAAATGTGGCGGTCTACGGCATGGATCTCCTGCCCCAGCCCTTAGAACTGTTGAGCAACGCTGGTTATGGGCTGTTGTATATCGTGCTCACCCTGGCGATCGCCACGGTAGTCTTTTCCCGCCGTGAATTCTAGCGATCGCCCCGGAGAACCTAGCTTCATCAAGGAAGGAGCCGCCTGCTTTCAGGTGGGCAACGCTTTCTTCCGTCCCCAAACTCGGGTCGTACGCGACCTAGGCGTGCTCATGGCCGCCCTGCATCGCCAGCAAACGGGGCGGCTGCGGGTGTTGGATGCCATGGCCGGCTGCGGGGTGCGATCGCTGCGCTATTGGCAAGAGAGCGGCGCAGACTGGCTCTGGGTCAATGATGGTAATCCCGATATCCACCCCACCCTCAACGCCAATCTTCAGTCCTTGCTCGAAGCCGGACGGGGACAGGTGACCCAGGAGGAAGCCAACCGCGTTTTTTTCACCTGCCATCTCAAGAAGGACTACTACGACTTGGTGGATGTAGACGGGTTTGGAGCCGCTACGCCCCATCTCAGCACCTGCCTCTGGGCTACAGCCATCGGCGGTCTCATCTATCTCACCAGCACCGATGGCCGCACCGCCACCGGGCATCTCCCCACCCAAAGCCTGCGCTTTTATGCCGCCTACGCTCGCAGCCATCCCGCCGCCCATGAGCAAGGGCTACGCCTGTTACTTGGCAGCCTCCAGCAGCAGGCCGCCGCTCGCCATTTAGGGATCCGTCCCCTCTTTTCCCTGTTTACCGGTGAAACCTATCGAGTCATGGTGCGGCTGTTGCCCAAGCCCATGCTCACGGATCAGAATTACGGATTCCTAGGCTACTGCCATGGCTGTGGCGAGTACCAAACCGTATCCTGGCGACGGTTGGGGCGAGTTTCCTGCCAGGACTGCGATCGCCCTCCCACCCTCACAGGCCCCCTCTGGCTAGGATCGCTGCATGATCCCGCCACCTTGACCGATTTGATCGCCCTTGCCGACCAGTGGCAATGGAGCGATCGCGCTCATTTACTACGGCTGATGGCGGCAGAAGCCACGATGCCGCCCTATTTCTATCGCCTGGGCGACATGGGCAAACAAGGGCAGATGGACATTCCTAAGCGATCGCACCTCATTCAAGCGCTCCAGGCCCAGGGCTACCGAGCCACCGCCACCCATATCCATGCAGAGGCGATTAAAACCGATGCTAGCTTGGCAATCTGCGTGGCGATCGCCCGATCCATCACCGAACCGTTGCCTTCGCCGGACTAAATTTCTGAAAGATTTCCAAATTGATTCATCAGAACATGACGGAATAGCGTATTATTCGCGGCAAACAACCGATAGAATGATCCCAGAGCAAATTTAAATAAAAAACTTAGAGGGATCATGGCGTTAATTGTTGACGAGAAAACTTTTGTTCCGGAAGTCCTGGATGCCTCAACCCCTGTCTTAGTAAATTTTTGGGCCCCGTGGTGCGGTCTTTGTCGATTGGTGAGCCCGATGTTGAATCGTCTCCATGTCGAATCAGAAGACGCCATTAAACTGGTTAGCATCAATGCCGATGACAATTTACGTCTTGCCAATACCTACCGCCTGACCAGCTTGCCCACCATCATGGTGTTCCGCCATGGTCAGGTCATTTACCGCCTAGATGAGTTCAAGACCCATGATGAGCTCCGCAATTCCATCCATGAGCTGCACACCACCCTGTTGAGCCAATATGCCCTAAGTTACGGCTACTCGATTTAAAACTATCTGCTTCATCAAAAAGCTACGGCCGCACTTGCCCAGGGTGAGCGTTTGTTGGGGGTAGACTTCACGACTGCTGAGTCTGGCAAGACATAAACGTGGGTCAGGGGACTAGTCCTCTGACCCACGTTCTGGTTTTAAACCGGCGTCTACATATTAAGGAACCGGCACCGGCTGGGGCGATCGCGTCCCAGTACGCCATTGCTCAAAACTCACCACCTTCTCACCGCGCTGAGGAGGGGATACCTCCCGCTCGCGAGGCTGTTCTGGTGCTGCTACGCCCTCTGCCACCTGCCAACCAGCTTGATCGAGCTTAAACGGGCTGCCAGACATGACAAATTCATAGCGAGGGCAGTAAATGACCACCATGTTCTCATTGCTCATGCGAACTTGGCACAGCCCCCAATCAACACCGTTGCAGGTTACTTGTTGTCCAACCGTCCACTTCATAGGTCACCTTAAATCATTTGGGCACGGAATGGTATCTCCGCAGAAACTACGTGGGGGGCACGTGTTGTGTTTACATGGATAGCGCTAGACCCTAAGGCATGGAGCCAGAGCCTTAGGGTCTAGATGTGAGCGATCGCTCACACAAATTTTTGAACCTTAGGGCCCTAAAGCTACCCTGCTCCTTACACAATAAAAAGCATCCTAGTGAGATGCAAGGATGCTTTTACGAATTGTCAAGAATACCCACATGTAACCCACTCAACTAGGAGCAGGTTATCCCATCAGCACTAGGCGTGATGGAGCGTATGGGCTCCCCGATAGATTAAATCAAGAGTGGGAAGTTGCACAACCGGCTGTGATACTTTCCGGAATCGAATGTCAAGTCCCCGATACTTACCAACAGCCTCTTTGCTGTTGTAGTTCACTTGAGGGGGGGTGTAGTCGTAGGTAACGCCGCGATATGAGAGTTGCATGGTTTCGCCTCCAGGAATAGTCTGTAGAGTGTTAAGAGGCGCGTTCCTTCAGGATGACTCCTTACTTCCGTCTCCCAGCCGCTGATGTAAATCGTGACTTACATGAGCTGAACAGGAGAGATGAACGATTTGGTTTCTGTATCTATCTTTACGGTTATACAGATTTCTGTCAAGGCGCGAGTCATAAAATCTTAACAGAACGCCAGTTGAACGGGAATGGGCTTCGACAGGCTCAGCCCGAACGGTAAAGCCTTGTATCGTCCCTAGGCTAAGCGAGGGAATGCTTCCAGAGTTGCTCCTACGCCTAGACGTTAACCATCAGACTTAATCGGAATTAGGAATAGCAATTCATTCTTAGCCCGAAACCGATCGATCTTATGGCTATTACCTCTATCTAAATGTTGGGCAACTCATTACCGACAAGGCCTATCGCAGGAGAAGAGTCACAGAAGCAACCAAGACAGGTAGCAACACAGGATGGCATCCTACAATCCTGGTCTCAGCAAGCTCAAACAGGATGTTTAACCTGAGAACTGCGGCTAACAAGTAGTTGCCGCACGTCTAGCCATAGGATCCATCCATCCAAGTTTGCAGGTAGTCGCGGCGCTGGATATCTGACCAGCTCAGCCAGTCTTCAACCGCCACACCGTTAATCACCGCGTCAACGAGAGGCCACAGCGCTTCATCGAGGTCTTTCTTGAAGGCGATCGGATTGGAAAACATAAACTTGGCGCGGCGTTCAGTCAGGCGCGATAGAAATTTGGTGCGCAGGTAGTAGGGACTTTTGAGCTTGAGGGCAAAGCGGCCGTCGATATGGCGAATCATAAAGCCTTCATGGTTCACCGATCGCACCTGCTGCAGCACATCGTGGAAGGTGCTGTAACACCAGGGCGGGCGGGGTACCGCTAAGGTCTGGGCCAGATCATCGAGGGCCGCTTCGTCCCAAAAGCCTTGCCCCAACTCTCCCACGCCAATCAGGTGCAAACCGTAGTCGGCTTCGCTGTAGGGAATGATGTGGGGATCCTCGGGATGGATGGCTTCCCAGAGCAAGGTGAGGTGGGGGCGATCGCGTAGATAGCCCAAGACGCGGCCGTAGAGGTTGTTTTGATAGAGCAACGCCTTGGCCCGTTCCACATAGTCACCCTCAAAGGAGCCAGAACAGGTGACTAGAACTTGATGGGGGTCGTAGGGATGGAGCACCATGACCGCCAAGAAGCCATTGAGTTTTTCCACGGCGACCACCTTGGTCTCCAGCGGTAGAGTCGTGCCCTGTTCTAGGTAGTTAAAGGTGCGGGGAAAGGGTTGGTTCACCGGTTCGCCATGCAGCCCCACCACCGTCCCCCTGGCCAGCCTAATGTCTGGGTGTTCGTTCCAGACGCTGGGGGTGAAAAAGGCTTTTGAGGTGTATTTGTAGAGCGAAAGCTGCCCATGGGTGACCTGTTTGACCCATTTTTGGGTGACCAGATGCTCCATGCGGTGGACGAAGGTGGGCGATCGCTTTTCGTAGTCAAACCTGCAGGGAATACGCACATAGTCTTGGTCGGGAAGGCGCATGGCCACCAGCGGCCCGCCAAAGCCAGCTCCCTCTTCTAGGGAATGGACGCGATCGCCCTGGGAGGTGAGGGGAATATGGCCACGCACCAGGGTGAGATCTGGCGTGGTTTGCCGAAAAATACCGTCGGTGTCATGGTCTTCCCGCATCCGACGGCGGCCATAGACGCGCTCACGGCCGGGCTGGAGCAGCGGATCAAACCATTCAATATCGCCGTGGCATAAAACATAGTCTCGATAGCGATAGAAGGTTGGCCAACTGGTGATGGCGTCATGGATCTGCTGCTGGTAGGCGGCATCCCGCTGCAGAACATAGTGCAGCGTTTCCCGCGTAGAACGCGATCGCACATAGCTGTCACGAATGCCCTTGGCCAGGTTCATATCATGGTTGCCGCGAATGGCGTAATGGCCTTGGGCGATCGCTGCCATGACCAGATCGAGGACAGCCAGGGAATCGGGGCCGCGATCCACAAGGTCACCCAGGAAACATAGTTTGCGTCCTTGGGGATGCTGGAAAGCCGCGTCATAGCCGAGGGTATGCAGCATCTCGCCCAGCGTGGGCAGCAAACCATGGACATCGCCGATGACATCGAGGTCTACGTCCTCGGGAATAGTGGGAATTTCGACCACCAATTGACACCCAGTGGTGACATGGGTAAACGGCCAACGGGACTGGCGATCTAGTTTTTTGATAAACAGCGATACAACATCGTGGGGCACAGCATAGGAACGTTGAGCATTTTGCTGCTGCACCTGCGCCTCCGGCAGGTCAAACACCACCACCTGCACAGGAATATGGAGCGCGGTGGCGATGGTCGCAAATGGCTTGCGGTCTTGGTCAGTGGATAGGGTTGCATCCACGACGGTGGTTAATCCTGCCATCAGACGCGATCGCACCACCTGTTCCATCACGGCAAAAATCATCGCATCATCAACGGCCATCGGACAGCGACCAACCTGCCCATCGATCATGGCTGGGGCCGTAGCAAAAAAAGTTTCTCGGAGGCGATCGCTAGATACCACGAAGGAAGGCGGCAGAGACTGACAGGCCGTGGTTTTGCCGCTGCCCGGTGGCCCTGACAGCAGAACAAGGCTACCCAGTTGAATCGAAATCTGGCGCGGTTCCATGGTGTTTCCTTGCTCAAGCTGTGCCAATTGCCCAGGGATGGTGGGATGCGCTGGATCAGATGGGTTGGATCTGAGATGCGTTGGATCAAGATTATGACATTGTAGTGAAACCTGATCCTTTCCAACAAGATCACCTCTGCAGAAATCAAGTTAAAACGGTGCAACCTAGGGGCGATCGCTCCAGGTTATGTCAACAAAAGTATGCTACCCATATTGCATCTGATGTTATGGTGCCCGACTGCATAACACCAAGTTTTCCAGTACCCCAGGAGAATAAATAAGTTTACAGCCGCGATCCTTAAGTGTAGCGATCGCAGCATATTATCTATTTTACCCATACAGCAAAGCGTTGAGAGAGAGGGATCGCCAGTCTAGAGCATCCGCATGAATAAAAGGGTGTTGCTGAATAAAGCTATAAAATCGCACAACTCATTCACCATCAAGATCATGTGAGCATCTCACGACGTTTTCTGAGCGCAAATCATATATCGATTCAACAACACCAAGATTCTGCTTTAACGATCAGCCAGCCCATGGTCAGCTATGCCTCATCTAATGATTAGACTGAATATAAGTGGCGTTGCTGAAGATCACAACATCCAAGGTTTGATGCCTTCAGGGGGGCGATCGCTGATTGTCCGCACCCAACCCTGTCCAACCAGCAGCGCCATGTAACGTTCTTTGACCTCCATGCCTATGACACCCGCCGACATCACCACCAGTCTCACCCAACAGTTTGGCCCAGCCCTGCAGATCATTGATGGCGAAGCTTGGCAGATAGAAGCTCCTGCATCTCGGCTGCTGGTGCTGCTTTCAGAGGATCACACCTGGCTACGAGCCTTGGTGTCCATCGCCCCAGCCCAGGAAGCAGCCCCCTACCTAGAGCAATTGCTAGAATTCAACTTTGATGACACCCAAGAGGCCCGCTATGCCATCTACGAAGGCGCGCTGTGGGGCGTTTTTCACCATGCCCTGGCAAGTTTGACGCGGGAGGATTTTGAGGCAGCGATCGCTCGTTTAGTATCGCTTCAGCAAACGGGTCTCGATCGCAGCTTCCGCCAGCGGGCCGATGCCCAAATTCGGCAGATTATCTGGGCAGCAAAGCAGCAGGGGCAGACCTTAGAGGACACCCTCCAAGCCCTCGATCGCTTTTATGAAGAAGGCGTGATGGGAGATTTGTCCCAAGATGCTAGCCAGCGGCAGCAGGTGATGGATGCTTGGCGGGCTCAACTTCAGCGTCTATGGAATGAGTCTTGAGCCAGGCAGTCTTGTTGCCCATGACGGTGTCAATCGCTCTCCTTTGGGCCATCTTGCCATCCCATTAGGGAAGGCGGGGAAGGCGATCGCCCTTAGATAGATGCGCATGGGGCGATCGCAAGGGTAGGATGTGCCTACCTGACGCATATTTTTTTAGACTGAAACGCCATGGATGTAGTCCCACTCCTTGCCAACCTCCTTGAAGAAGATTCCATTGGCCAAAGCCTCGAACAGTTTTTGCTGGTGCTGTCCGTATCCCTCAGTGTTGCAACGCTGTCTCGGGTGCTGCCCTGGTTTCGCCAAACTCCCTATACGCTGCTGCTGGTGATTGTAGGGTTAGGGCTAGCAGTGGTAGATGTGCGGTTGGTCAACCTTTCGCCGGAACTCATTCTGCTGATTTTCTTGCCGCCGCTGCTGTTTGAAGCTGGCTGGAATTTGAATTGGTCGTACCTGCGCAAGGATCTGGTGCCGATCTGTCTCTATGCTGTCGTAGGAGTGATGATCTCTGTCGTTGGCATTGGGCTGGGGCTGGCGCAATTTGCCGGTATTCCCCTAGCGATCGCTCTTTTAATTGGCGCTAGTCTATCGGCAACCGATCCGGTGTCGGTGGTTGCCCTATTTCGAGAGTTGGGGGTCGGTAAACGTCTCACGGTGCTGATGGAAGGGGAAAGTTTATTCAACGACGGGGTAGCGGTGGTTGCCTTCGCCCTTTTGTCAGGACTGGCCCTCGGTACCCAGGATGAGTTTGTTATACCAGTGGCGATCGCTCAGTTTTTTACCTTCCTTGGCGTGGGTGTGGGCGTCGGCAGCCTGATTGGCTTCGGAATTTCTTACCTAACCCAGCGTTTTGATCTGCCTTTGGTAGAACAATCGCTGACGCTAGTGGCCGCCTACGGCACCTATTCCATCGCCGAAGCCCTAGGTGGTTCCGGCGTCATTTCTGTGGTCACCGTAGGGCTGGTGCTGGGGAATTTTGGATCGCGCATTGGCATGAATCCCCGCACGCGTTTGATTGTGTCGGAATTCTGGGATTTTATCGCCTTCTTTGTCAACTCAATCATATTCCTGCTGATTGGCGACCAAGTTCGTTTTTCCAGTCTGGGCGAAAATTGGCTGCCCATTGCGGTGGCGATCGCTGCCCTGTTGCTCACCCGTGCTGTGGGCATCTATGGATTAGGCTTGGTGAGCAACACCTTAGCTAAGTCTAATATATCTTGGCGCGACCAAACGGTGCTATGGTGGGGTGGTTTGCGGGGATCGGTATCCATTGCCCTAGCGTTGAGTATTCCCGAAAGTTTGCCGGAACGAGAAGTGGTGATTGCGACTGTCTTCGGCGTGATGTTATTTACCCTATTGGTACAGGGCTTGACGACCCAACCGTTGCTCAAGGGCTTGAATATGCTGGATGATCAGGCTTTTCGGAAAACCTATCGGGAAGCGATCGCTCGCCGCATGGCCCTAACGCGGGTGTTAACCTATCTATCTAAGTTGGGCGATCGCCAAGAGCTGGATCCAGAGTTTTGCCAATACCAGGCAGCGCTAGTGGAAGGAGAATTATCGACCCTCAAGGAAAACATTCAAGCCCTACAAACCAAACATCCGGAGTTTAAGGAACTGGCCCTGGAGGAACTGCGGGAAGATTTATTGGCTATTGAGGCCGACACCTATGCTGACTTAATTCGCTCGGGACGGCTGAATGAAAAGCTATCGCCTCTGTTACAGGATGTTTTGGTGGAGAGCGATCGCTCAGATAAAGCCCTGAGTTAACAATAAAGATAGAATACTAACCAGGAAACCTACAGGATAGTCAATGGGTCTACGTCAATGGTGAGGCTGACGACGGGGGAGAGGTGCGATCGCAATCCTTGCAAATCAGGGGCGATCGCATGACTGGATCCTTTGAGTAAGATCTGCCAACGATAGCGCTGGGCCACTCGGGTAACCGAGGCGGGAGCTGGCCCCAGCAGATGCCAATCCTCGGTGGTTTGGGCTTGGATGATCTGGGCCAGATCCATGGAGGCTTGCTGCACGGCGACAGCATCTAAGCTACTGAGGCGCAGTAAGATCAGCCGTCCCACGGGTGGATAGTTCAACGCAGCGCGCTGGTCGAGTTCTTCTTGGATAAAGGAAGCATACTGCTGTTGCTGGACGGCTTGGATGACAGGATGCTCTGGGCTATAGGTTTGTAGAATGACCCGACCAGGTTGATCGCCCCGCCCGGCTCGCCCAGCGACTTGGGTGAGGGTCTGAAACGCCCGTTCACTAGCGCGGTAGTCGGCGAGGTTGAGCACCCCATCGGCTGCCACGATGCCCACCAGGGTAACTTGGGGTAGATCAATGCCCTTGGTGAGCATCTGGGTACCCACTAACACATCTGCTTCACCTTGGGCAAATTGAGTCAATAAGGTACGATGGGCATCTTTAGCGCGGGTGGTGTCGCTGTCAAACCGAAGGCTGCGCAGATTGGGAAAGCGATGGTGTAGCTCTTGCATGACCCGCTGGGTGCCGCTACCAAACTGTTTGAAGTAGGGCGATGTGCAGGATGGACAGACCTCCGGCAGCGATCGCCCATAGCCGCAGTAGTGGCAGCGTAGAGTAGCTTGGGCATCAGCGTGGGTGTGGTGGTAGGCCAGGGATACATCACAATGGGGGCATTCCATCACGTAGCCGCAGGCGCGACAGGAAACGAAGGTGCTGTGGCCACGGCGATGGATAAATAAGAGTCCCTGCTGCTGGGTGCTCTGTAATTCTTCGAGGGCTAGCTGTAGAGGGCGGCTAAAAATCGAGCGATTGCCAGTGCTAAATTCTTGGCGCATGTCTACCACCTGGATGGGCGGCATGGGGCGCGACTGAATGCGATCGGGTAAGGATAAATACTGCATGGGTGAGGGCAGGGCATCCGATAAGCTAGGCTGAGCCGCCACCCAACTATCGAGGGCGGGAGTGGCAGAACCTAACACGAGGGGACAGTTCACCAAGTGCGATCGCCATTGGGCAACGGTGCGGGCATGGTAGCAGGGCGCAGGTTGGTCTTGCTTGAAGCTACCGTCATGCTCTTCATCCAGGACAATTAAGCCCAGGTTGGGCAGGGGAGCAAAGACCGCCGATCGCGTCCCGACAATCACCTGGGCATCGCCGCGCAGCATCTGCCGCCAGGTGTCGTAGCGCTCGCCATCGGATAGGGCACTGTGGTAGACCCGCACTTTTTCGCCAAACCGCGCCTGAAAGCGATCGGTGAGCTGGGGGGTCAGGCCAATTTCTGGCACTAAAACTAGGGCCGACTGTCCCCTAGCCAACACCGGAGCGATCGCTTGGAGGTACACCTCCGTTTTGCCCGATCCAGTGACGCCGTGCAGCAGCCACTGTTGACTGCCTTGGCCTTGGGCGATCGCCCTCAGGGCTGCCTGTTGCGCTGCCGTAAGCTGTTTGGGTTGGTCGGGCTGGGCCTGGCCCGATACGGTGCGCAATACCTCCCGCGACTGGATGACCACATGGCCCTTGCGCTCTAGGGTTTTCACCACTGAAGAACTCACATGGCAGATTTGCAGAAGTTCTTGCAGCCACAGGTCGCCGCCCCGCCGTTTGAGAATCTCAATGATTTCCCGCTGGCGATCGCTGAGATTGGCATCCCCCATATCGTTGACCAACACCACCGCCTGCTGGCGCTTGGGGCGAACTGGAGCCGGAGCCTCTAGATAACTTTCAGCCCAGCCGCGTCTCAGCAGCTCTTGAATGCCGCGCCGCGCCCCACGTCCCTGGCGCTGGAGGTACGTCCAGGTATAGTCGCCGGTTTTTTGCAGCACCTGCAGCACCTGCTGGGCAGGCGGCGAGAGAAATTCCGTAGCGCCCGGTGGAATAGCGTCGGGTTTAAGGCGAATGCGTCGCTGCGATCGCCCCAAAATACCTGGCGGCAAGGCCACGCGCACCGCTTGCATCAAGGGCGTTTGGTAATAATCTGCCACCTGCTGCAGCAAAATCCAGTAGCCCGGCGGGAAGAAAGCCGCGCTGATCACGTCATCGACCGACCGCACCGATTTCAGATCCAAACCCTCCGGCAACTGTTCCACCCAGCGCAGGGCGATCGCCCCCATTTGCTGCGCTCCAAAAGGCACGCTGAGGATATCTCCGGGTTTGATGCATAGCTCCGTAGGCACAGCGTAGGTATAGAGCCCCGGTGCGCCCGGACAGTCCACAAGGACTTCAATCCAGCGGGAGGCTGCGCCATACTGAGCAACGGTTTCGGCAACGGTTGGCAAGGCGGCAATCGCCATCGGCATACAGACAGGATTAGTCATCACGAACCTCGGTCTTCCCCAGCATCCTACCGAATCTAGCTTGTTGTGGGACGCTAGAAAACCGTTCAATTGCGGATGACATGGGGGTTGGGTGATCTGGGGATGGGCGATCCTAAAAACCTAGATCAGCTGTAGCGTGCTGTTAGGCGAAGCCGTAACGCACCGTCTCGTAACGCATTCATGACCACCTATCCATAGAATTCTCTGCTCACGTAGCGTGCTGTTAGGCGAAGCCGTAACGCACCATCTCGCTCATCACTTGCACTCAAGTTAGCTCAGAATAGCCCCTGAGCAAGTCGAGCAGGAGTGGCAGAATGGGGTCATTGGGTCCACGATAGCGGATGCGAGGATTGGCGGGCTGGGGATGCAGACTAGTCAACAGCAGGCGATCGCAACTGTGGGTGAGCATGAGATTGAGCCCCAGATGTTCACCGCTACCGCGAAAGTCAGTGCGTACACCAACCACCGGCATTCCCTTAGCGTAGGCATAGCCCAGCTCAAAGCAACTGCCTGAATCAGCATCCGTACCATCTAACATCACCACCATCAGCGCTGCTCCATCAATGCCCCGAACGCAGATCTGGAAGAGTTCGTGGGGATCGGTGGTGCCCGCACATTCCTCCTGAGGCAGATAGACAGAGTAGCCCGCTGCCCGCAACCCCGTGGCGATCGCTGCGTTGAAGTCGATCTCGGCGGCGGTGAACAGGGGGCCGGCAAAGTAGATCCATGGAGTGAGTGGGGTCATGGGCGATCGCTTGTAGCTTGACATGTATCGTGGCGTCCAGTGTAGCGCAGGATCTAAGTACTTGCGACGAAATGATACAGGATAGCTTGATAACTTATCTCTAGTCATATCCATCAGGATGTCCATGGACTGACTTTTCTAGATGGTATTGCCTAGGGCATAGCTTTCATCTTACCTCGACTAACCCTTGTCTCCAGCCCTATGGAGATGGCAGACTGGCGGCATCCAGCAAGTACTCAGTCGGTATCAATAGAAACACTGTACTTATCTTTGACGAGGATAGCTTGTCTATCTACTCGCATCATAGCTATACTTGTAGCTATACTTGGTTTAAAGCATATCTCCATGATCTAATCTGGCTAGTACAGGTGTCTCACCTGGTATCACCCGCTGCGTCCTGTAAGTCTATTCCTAGCTTGTTATCCTACTCAGGACTTCCCCTAGCCTACACGTTAAGCTCAGGCATAGACTGAGCAGCTTGGTAGTATCACCTACTTAGGTTGGGTCAATACAACACCGCCTTGCCTAAGCAACACCTCGTCATTTGTCTATGGGGATGCGTCTATGGGGATTGCTTGTGGACACCATTCGGACTTGTCAAGCTCAGGAAAATCTATGTATCATCCCCTAGACCTATTTGAAATACCTATCTTTGGATAGATAGTCATTTGACATAATTTGTTGTATTGTTTAATACGATTTAACCAGACCTTAACTAGCCGATTACACATCGGGAGGACACTCGCATGAAATTCAAAATGATGTCTCTGGCCTTGATTGCAACCCTAGCGACTACCGTTGGCGCTTGTGCAGCCGGTGAAGAGACCACTCCTGCTCCTGAAACCACCGAAGAAGCTGCTCCTGAAGCTGAGGAAGAAGCCATGGACGAAGAGATGGAAGAAGGTGCTGAGGAAGGTGCTGAGGAAGCAGCTCCTGCTCAGTAATGATCGTCACGGATCGATGGTCATCTAAGCGATAGTTTAGACCACGGTCTACTCCTCACCTATAGTGCCAACAGATTCCCAACGGCTAAAGGGTCTGTTAGGCACGTTAACTGGGCAGTCAGTAAACCTGACTTAACATTGCCCATCGTCTCCCTAAAGCATTCATATCCCTGGTAAAAACCAGCATTCATCTCCTGTTTAAGCTGTATAAAAAGAATGCGATCGCCTGATAGTACAGAGCGATCGCATTTTTAATAGCTATAGGATGGATAATTAACCTGCAGCCGTGGGCTTGGGCTTATGGGTAGACGCCACATGCAGTTCTTTGAGTTGCTTCAGGTCTACGCCAGACGGAGCTTCGGTGAGTAAGCAGCGGGCCTGCTGGGTTTTGGGGAAGGCGATCGCATCTCGAATCGACTCTTCGCCCGCCAAGAGCATCACTAAGCGATCGAGACCATAGGCAATGCCGCCATGGGGCGGGGTGCCATACTCGAAGGCTTCCAGCAAGAATCCGAATTTACCTCGGGCTTCCTCGTCGGATAGACCAATCGTTTCAAACACCTTAGCCTGTAGATCGGGGTGATAGATCCGCAAACTGCCGCCACCAATTTCAAAGCCGTTGAACACAATGTCATAGGCTTGGGCTCGGGCCGTTTTCAGGTCGTGGGCATCCTCGGGGAAGGGCGCAGTGAAGGGATGGTGCAGGGCTTCTAGGCGCTTCTCATCAGCATTCCACTCAAACATGGGGAAGTCCGTCACCCACAGAAGGTTGAGCTTCTCAGGATCAATGAGGTTCATCTGCCGCGCAATCACCTGGCGCAGGCGATCGAGGGTTTTGTTGACCGTCGCGGCATCCCCTGCCCCAAAGAGCAGCAGATGTCCCGGCTGGGCTCCGGTTCTAGCCAGAAGCTCTTGCTTTTGCTCATCGCTGAGGTTGTCTTTGATGGCACCGATGGTGTCAATCTCGCCGCCGTCCCGCACGCGGATGTAGGCCAGCCCCTTAGCCCCCGCCTCGTTGGCTTCCTTAAACAGATCGCCACCGGGCTTGATGCGGACGTTGGAAATGGCGTCATTGCCGCCGGGAATCGGCAACACTTTCACCATGCCGCCAGCAGCGATCGCCCCTGAAAACACCTTAAAGCCAGAGTCTTTCACCAAGTCGGATACGTCTACTAGCTCCAGACCGTAGCGGGTATCGGGCTTGTCGGAGCCATAGCGATCCATGGCCTCAGCATAGGTGAGCCGGGGGAAGGGGCGGGGTAGGTCGATGCCCTTCACTGCTTTGAAAATATGGCAGACCATGGCCTCATTCAGCTCCAGAATTTCATCCTGGGTCATGAAGCTCATTTCCATATCGAGCTGGGTGAATTCCGGTTGGCGATCGGCCCGGAGGTCTTCATCGCGGAAGCAGCGAGCAATTTGGTAGTAGCGATCGAACCCGGACACCATCAAGATTTGCTTGAAGAGCTGGGGCGACTGGGGCAGGGCAAACCATTCCCCCGGATTCACCCGACTGGGCACTAGATAGTCCCTTGCACCTTCAGGGGTGGAGCGGGTGAGGATAGGCGTTTCGACTTCAATAAAAGCTTCTTGATCTTCCAAAAAGCGGCGCATGGCCTTGATCACCTCATGGCGCAGGCGGAGATTGCGGGCCATGCGATCGCGGCGGAGATCAAGATAGCGATATTTCAGCCGCAGTTCTTCCCGCACCGAGTCTTGCTCCGCCACCGATACTTGAAACGGTAGAGGCTTGCGGACGTCATTGAGCACCTCGATCTCGTCCGCATAAATTTCCACGCCTCCGCTGGGGAGCTTGGGATTGAGGGACTCGGCTGGCCGCTGGGTGACACGTCCAGTCACCTTCACCACATATTCATTGCGCACCTGTTCAGCCACAGGATAGGAGGCGGGTGTCCGTTCTGGGTCGCTGACAATTTGGGCGATGCCAGAGCGATCGCGCAAATCGACAAAAATCACCCCGCCATGATCTCGACGGCGATCGACCCAGCCGTAGAGCGTAACTGTTTCGCCGATATGTTCAGGACGGAGTTGACCGCAGTAATGACTTCGCATAGCTAGAGTTGAAACGGTTGCCAAAGTGAAACGAACGGAGACGGAGGAAGACCTGGTGCGCTGACCTGAGATCGTCACTATCCAGGGTGCTGCAATCCTAGAAACGGTTAACCCTCCAGATTGGATCGGCTGTTGTTCTAGGGAAAGGCACGGCCAGTGTCCCCATGATAATCAAACCTTCCTATTATCCTGCATTGTGTCCGGCTCAGATCGGTGAGCGATCGCAACTCATAAAAAATGGGGCACAGCTTAGCCATGCCCCAGGTTGCTTTATGGTCAACCGATGCACGCCCTAGTCTAGTTTTTGGGCGTCGTATCTTTGTCATGGCCCATGAGAATATCCCAGGCAGTTTTGGCGGCTTCGGTTAGGCGATCGCCAAAATCTTGCACTTCTTGGGCAATAGTCTGCCAGTTTTTCTCAGCTTCTTTGTGGATGGTGTTGATAGACTCTTCAATTTTGTCGGGATCAAACAGCTTGGTTTGTTCCACGGTTTCGCGAGTGCGGCGCACGGCACTCAAATAGGCTTCCCGCGTGAACTCACCGGCCTGTTGTGCTTCCACCTGAGCCTTGGCGCGAATGGCTTCAATCAGCGCCTGGGTTTCATTTTTCACCTCTGCTAGCTCAGCCGGAGTCGCTGACGAATCGTCATCTAGCACCACAGGGGTTTGGGGAGTGTTGAAATCAGAGGTCATAGAATTGCTCCTTGGTAATGCTATCGTGCGGTTTCCATACTAGGATTCATGCAATGGCGCTCCTGCGCATCATTCCCATGGCATAGGGCGTTGGGCATCATGGAATCGATCAGGTCATCGATGGGGATGCGAACCCTTGGCTGGAGTCTACACTGGGATCTGGCCATGGAGCGGAGGAGGCTTGGCCTTACTTTAGCTTGCCTGTGGGAAATCGGGGGTAGGGAATGTGCCAGATCGTCGCCCTAGAATAGAAAAGCTGGCGATCGCTCTCCATGATGCAGACCTAAGCCGACCCAAATCTTGGCAGCAAGAAGCATCTTGGCAGACTAAAAGGCGATCGCCCCTCCGAAAACTGCGTGAACGACCTGAAATTCTGGACATCTGAATGCTGTACATTGAGAACCTGTCTTACCATCCAGCGGCTACTGCTGAGCCGATCCTTAAGTCCATTGGCTTGGAGCTAGCGCCCCAACAACTGGGGTTAGTGATTGGCCCCAGTGGCTCTGGCAAAAGTACGCTGCTAGAAATTTTGGCAGGCCTAGCCTCCAAAACATCGGGACGGATTCGCTGGCGCAGCCAAGTGCTCTCCCCCGATCAGCTCCAGGATCTAGGAGGGCTCGTCTTTCAGTTTCCAGAACGGCATTTTTGTGGCAACACGCTGCTGAGTGAGCTGCGCCTTGGGCATCCGGAGCTGAATCGGGAAACGATGGAGCAAACCCTAGCAAAGGTTGGCTTGGCCCATCTACCGCTGTCGGCCAATCCTCATGCTCTCAGCGGTGGGCAACAGCGTCGCCTGGCGTTGGCTGTGCAACTGATTCGCCAACCCTATCTTTTACTGCTGGATGAACCGACGGCGGGGCTAGATTGGTCAATGCGTCAACAGTTGGTGAGTTTACTATCGGTGCTCAAGGCAGACTGGACGCTGTTGATTGTCACCCATGAACCGGGAGACTTGCTGGCGATCGCTGACCGGTGTTGGACAATGCAGCATGGAGAATTACAGGTCGCCGATCCCGCCACCCTAGCGCCCAGTCTCGATTCATCGATGGCTTAAAGACATTCTCTATTCACGATCCAGTGGGCGATCGCCCCTCATAAACCACCTCTTGTTATTAGCTATGACGTCCGATTTGCCTTCTACCGCTTCCTTGCCCAGCCAGCTCGATATCTGGCAAGAGACTCTTGCCTGGCAACCTACCCCTGCCCAGCAGGATCAGTTTCAGACCCTCTATGCCTATATCCTCGATGCCAACCAGCACGTCAACCTCACGCGGATTACCGAGCCCCTCGACTTTTGGGAAAAGCATCTGTGGGATTCTTTGCGGGGGGTGGGGATGGGGTTGGCCAATGCAGCGCCAGCGCGGGTGATGGATGTGGGCACAGGGGCCGGCTTTCCGGGGTTGCCCTTGGCGATCGCTCGTCCAGATTGGGACTTGACCCTGCTCGACTCGACCCGCAAAAAGATTGACGTGGTGCAGGCAGCACTGCCGCTGTTGGAGTTGACCAACGTCATACCCATGGTGGGTCGGGTGGAAACCCTAGGTCATTTGCCGACCCACCGGGAACAGTACGACTGGGTACTGGTGCGGGCAGTGGCATCGGTGGCCACCTGCGCTGAATATGCCCTGCCCTTGGTGAAGCTGGGGGGGCAGGTGGTGCTCTATCGCGGGCAGTGGACAGTGGAGGAGGAGCAGCAGTTGCAGGCGGTGGCTCGGCAGTTGGGCGGGGCGATCGCTCAGGTGGATGCTTTTGAGACCCCCATTACCCAAGGCGTGCGCCATAGTATCTACCTCACCAAAGTGGCGGCTACGCCCGCAGCCTATCCCCGTGCCGTGGGCATTCCCAAACAGCAGCCCTTACTAGCCTAGCTCTAGGGTGGTGACGCCGAAAATTTTAGCCAGGGGCAGGGGCGGTGGCGCTTGGGTATACATGCGGGCGCAGGTGAACACGGGTTTCATATCGTGGGTTTCGGCCAGGGCGATCGCCTCCGGATTGGCATCGGGGCAGTCGAGAAATACCGGTTGACCGATGGCATGGGTGAGCAATGCCTGGAAGAGGGCCTGGGCGATCGCTGGCCGGTCGGCAAACAAGGGGCCAAGTTTGAAACCTCGGCGGGTGGCCCGAATGACGCCGTAGCCGAGAAGTTGCCCATGTTCTAGAAAGGCATACCCTTCATTGAGACCCACCCAGGCCTGTAGAAAGGTGGGACGGCGGTCGAGGAAATGCTGGGTGTCATAGTCCAGCAGGGTGGTGAAGGGAATATCTCGCAGGGGCACAACGCCGGCCTGTTTGGCATAGGCTTCTCCCAACCCTTCGTAGCGAATATGGTGATGGGCAGTTTTGAAGCCAAAGGTTTGGTAGTTGTCCACCTGGGCCAGAACGCCGTCTAGGGCCAAGGTGCGATCGCCGAGGATCTGTAGCCCTGCCTGCCAGAGCTGCATCCCATAGCCGCGCCCGCGCCACTGCGGTTGCACAATGTAGAGGCCAAGGAAGCCATAGCGATCGCCATAGCGCACCGCCGCGATGGAGCCCGCGGGCTGATCCCCGATATGCCCCATCAAAAACCCCTTAGCGTCAGTTTGATGGAAAGCGATCGCATCGGTTAGCCCTGGATTCCAGCCCTCTGCCGCCGCCCAATCTAACGCTAGCTCTAGATCCGCTGGCGTCATCTGACGAATGATGAAGTCGTCCTGAGTCACCGTCTATCGTCCCTCGTTGCCATAAAATTCTGTCTTATCTTTAAACCAAATATTGATGGTTGGATAGATCTGCAGCGGAAAGCCACGCTTGCGGAGGGCAGCTCGGGTTTCAAACTGCAGCCATTCGCATTTGCCATTGCGCCGAGCCGTTTGCAGATCGCTGCGGTTAGAAAAAACATAGACCACGTCTAGGTGCTTGTCGCCCAAGGTATGGTTGTGGTTAACGACACGGGGCTGCGACTGGCGCGCTGAGGCGGCCACATCCGCGATCGCTTGCTTGGCGATGGGCGAATGCTGACTGCGGGGGCGTGGGGATGCGGCTATGCGCTGGGCCTGATCGGCTTCCATCTTGGTGCGAATGAGTTCAGCCACATCGTGATTTCCCGTTTTTTCCGCCAGCATCAAAGGCGTGAACCCAGCGTAGGGAGAGGGGCGATCGGGCTTGAAGCGCACGCCGCAGTTTGCGCCATGGGTGAGCAAAAACTGCACCACCTCCGCATGTCCTTGCTGCGCGGCAGCATGGAGGGCGGTGTAGCCATCATCACCGGTCACATTGACGTCGGGAAACTCGGCGATACTTTGCTGAATCTCGGACAAACAGCCGAGGGATGCCCAATGGACGATCAGAGGAATCGATCGGGTAGGCGCGGGCGCAGGTTCAGCGTCCACCGTCTCTGTCTCCACAACCTGCAGGGTGGTCTCTGGTTCGGGGTAGGTGCTGCCATTAGCCAGTGTCTCGGCGACCTCAGCAGCTTCTGGCATGAGAGACGATGAGACCGTCGCTAGGCCATTCTCAAGCGTCTTGTCGTCTACCCTGCAATCGGCAATGCCATCTCCATGAAAATCGGGTTCTCCACAGTGAGGACAGGCTTTGGCAGCGGATGAAACTTTGCCACCGCAGGTAGCACACTTTAACAAAACACCCATAATGCTTAGCGTTTGAAGGTAGAGGCAGAGAAAGACTGAAGTGAGTCCATCTTGACCTCAATGTACCCACAAGACAAGCCTGGATCGCGAAATTCAAAAAATTGCTGGGGATACTTGAGGTTTTAAGTTGGAGAATGCGCCAACGAAGTAGATGGGTAGCAACAACGTCGAGGCGATCGCCCATAATGGGGGAGGCGATCGCAGGCAGATACTAGCGATGAACACTGGCTGGCGCATTGGTTCCATCCTGGGCATTCCCATTCTCATTGCCCCCTCTTGGTTCATCATTCTGGCGGTGGTAACCTACGCCTATGGCACAACGTGGCAGATGATGGATTGGCAACCCACGATGGTCTGGATCGCTGCATTAACCATGGCATTGGCGCTATTTTTATCGGTGGTTTTGCATGAGCTGGGGCATAGTTTAGTAGCCCGCTCCCACGCCATTCCAGTGCAGTCGATTACCCTTTTCCTATTTGGCGGCATGGCCACGATCAGCCAAGAATCTAAAACGCCGGGGCAGGCTTTTCAGGTGGCGATCGCTGGCCCATCGATGAGTTTTGGGCTATACATGGTGCTGGCTTTGCTGGAAGGCCTGCTGCCCAACGGGTCACCGGGCAGAATGGTGGTGGCCAACTTGGCGGGGATCAATTTAATGCTGGCCTTGTTCAATATGCTGCCGGGCTTACCCCTCGATGGCGGTCAGGTGCTCAAGTCGGCCATCTGGAAACTCACGGGAAGCCGCATCCAAGGCGTACGCTGGGCGGCCCGAGCTGGCTGGCTACTGGGTGGATTGGCGATCGCCCTCAGTCTGGTCTTACTCGTCCGCTATGCCATGGTGAGCGTTCTGTGGATTGCCTTGCTGGGCTGGTTTGGTCTGCGCCATGCCAATGCCCATCAGCAGTTTGCCACCCTGCAAAGTTTGCTGCTGCGGCTAACGGTTTCCCAAGCGATGACCCGAGATTTTATCAGCATTGAAGCAACGCAGACCCTACAAGACTTTGGCGATCGCTACCTCATGGGACAACCGCCGCCCAACTGCTGCTTTGTGGTGGCTGAGGGTGTCTATCAGGGCGTGCTGCGGCTAGACGACCTGCACCAGATCCCCTCTGCTGACTGGGCCAGATCCCCCGTGAGTGCCATAACTCAGCCCCTAGAGACTTTACCTATTGTGGATGAGAACCTATGTCTAGCCGATGCTATTGATCGGCTAGAGCAGCAGCCCTACCCATGGCTTCTCGTGCGATCGCCAACCGGAGCGATCGCAGGTTTACTCGATCGCGGCGATATTGTGCGGGCACTGTCTAAGGGGCTCAAACAACCCATCAACGAAGAGATTGTCCAGCAGATTAAGGCAGACCAAGCCTACCCCGATCGCTTACCCTTGGTGGCGATCGCTCAAACAGCCCAAATTCGTTAGCGGCTAGAGGGAGCTAGAATTCAGGCTTTCTTCTTCCCCCGGCGTTTGGGGTAAATGCAGGCCACATTCTTGCTTCAGACCATGGAAGCGGGTGTCCCGTTCATGGTCATCCATGGCGGTAATCGGCCGGCTCGAATGCCAGTCGCCCACAGTCATATAGCCCTCATCAAACATAGGATGGTAGGGCAGATCATGGGCTTGCAAGTACTCATACACCGTCTTGGCGTGCCAATCGAGGATGGGCAAAATCTTGTAAAGACCCCGCTGGCGATTCACCCAGCGCAGGGTGCTGCGGTGATCGGTTTGGTCGCTGCGCAGCCCAGCCAGCCAGGCCGTTGCCCCTAGCTCTCGCAGGGCCCGCTGCATCGGTTCAACCTTACGCATTTGATCGTAGACGTTGAGAGATTCCACATCATCTTTTGACCAAAGCTGCCCATGGAGCGCTTCCATGCGGGCAGGACTGATCGGCGATTGATAGACCTTCAGGTTGAGCTGGAGGCGATCGCTCAACTGTTCGGCAAACCGATAGGTCTTAGCTGGCAAATAACCGGTGTCAACCCAGATCACCGGAATCGTGGGCACCACCGACGTAACGAGATGTAACATCACCGCCGACTGAATGCCAAAGCTGGTGCTCATCACCAAGCCATCTTGAAACGTTTCAGCGGCCCATTCAACCATTCGCGTTGCACTCAACCCCGTCAAGCTCTGATTAACAGTATCTAGATCAAGGTCGGGATGTTCCAGTGCTATACCTACCATACGCATTGCTCGCTCAATTGCATGAAGTCCCGTTGTTACACACGCATTCTGTTCAATCAAGGTCTCACCTAGACTTAGGCGATCGCCTTTGCCAACCCGATCATGGACGGAGACAACCATCTCTGCAACCGTGAGAGAGGCATTTGTTGGGATAGACACTCAACGTCTCTGGATTTGGAAAGGTAATCTGCTATCGATCATGCCATGAAGCCACGGCGCAATCTGCAAAACTCGTTGCTCTACGTTGGATGCGTATCATCACTAGGGATGAGATACTCCAGTCTACCAAGACTAAGGATCCAGTACCAACTATCGCCGGATAGAGCTGGGTGATCCATTAGACGCCAGCAGCCTGCATCAACTGCTCCATATCACCTAGGGTTAATCCCCGCTGCAGGTAGCGAGGCTGGCTGGGATCGTAGGGGCCCTCCAAGCGATCGATGGCGGTAATGTCAGCTTGGGCTGACAAAACTGGCACGTCGGGATCGTAGGCGGTGGGATGCATGAGGGAACTGGAAAAGCCTCGGAAGATAACAATTTGATCCATGTCGTCCCCAAGCTGGGCATGCACCATCAGCACTTCCTGCGGACATTTCAACGTATAGTTCTCTAGGCGAACCCCTAGGGATGTGGCTGCCATAGCAGAGAGCCCCCTTCCATCATGGTTGATATAAAGAACGCCAAGTGGTTAAACCATGGCAACTCACTGGACGTTATAAACCTGTACAAGCGCGACATCGAGTTGCCGGTGTTGAGCTAGTGCTCTGAGTCGTAAGTAACTCACCTAGTTGCTGAAGCGAAAAACCTTGTGGGTCCTGGCATTCCTTTTCGTTTTTCTGTCTTCGTTCTTCTGTCTTGCGGTACTAGTCTTGCACCGCCGATCGCCCCTGACGATTCAGCCGAACAAAGACAAAGTAGCCAAGGTAAATCACGTAGATCACCAGGCCGACAATCCCCCAAAAGCCGAGAAATCCGCGACTGGAGCCACCGTGGAAAAAGTCTCGGAAGATCAGCGGAGCCTCAAGCCACACTTGACAGGCGGTGCCGGCAAAGGCGGTTTGGGATACGGCACAGGGCAGGGTCAGGAGTTGGGCGATCGCTCCCAGACCCATATAGACGGTCATGGCCCAGCGCCAAGCCGTGAAGGTTAGTTTGATGGGGGTGCGGCGCTGGTCATCAATTTCTTCGTTGAGGTCGGCCCAGAACCATAGCCCCACCGGGATCAAAATGCGGGCAGCGAGGGCGGAGATAAAGCTGAGGGGCAATCCACCAATCATGAGATAGACGGTGATCGCCAGCAGACTGGATACGCGCCAATAGATCACCAGGAGCCGCTGGATGGCTTCGGCTTTTTTGACCGCTGCCCACACCAAGAGGATGAGTGGGACTAGGACGGCAAATAAGACCGCCAAGCGATAATCTGTCCAAACGAGCGATCGCAGCAACTCATCCGTCATCCGTTGAAATCCTTAAAACTCATCAATACCCGGTTGGCCCAGTCATCTATGGTACTCGACAACGACAACGACTGGGGATCCGGGCCGTTGCCGTTGTTTTTGTTGAATGGCCCTGCTGGGGGGCGATCGCTCACCCCCAGGCTCATGGTTTCAGTCCCAGATCTGGCAGGTCACAGATCAATATAGGCTTTCACCAAATCGGGCGATCGCTCTAGACTGAATCCCACCTTCTCGCAAACCCGCTGCATGGGCTGGTTTTCGTTGAGAATTTGGGCCGTCACCCGCCCAACTTTTTCATTCCGAGCAATTTGGATTAGGCGACTGAGCAGCTCGGTGCCCAAGCCCTGGCGCTGGGATGCATCATTCACCAACATGGCAAACTCTGCCTCATTCACGCCATGCTGTTTACTCAGCCGCGCTACGCCCAAAATGGTGTGGTGTCCTGTTTCTGGATCCTTGTAGTCCGCCACCAAAGCCATTTCGCGATCGTAGTCGATGAAGCAAATGCGGGTCAGGCGTTCATGGGCAATGCGCCGACTCAGCTTCATGATGTTGAAATAGCGCAGGTAGACACTTTCCTCGGAAAGCGTGGTGTGGAACTGCACAATCAACGGCTCATCTTCAGGACGAATGGGGCGAATGATCACCGGCGTATCATCCCGCATCGTCCAAGGACTCGTATACTGCGTCGGGTACGGACGAATGGCTGGCTTGGGCAGTTCGTCCGTGGGCACATCAGCAGGATGCAGCACCACCCGTGCATCCAGGGCAATCAACGAGGATCCAGATACACTATCGGCGGGCATGGGGCGAGCGAACAGCGGATTAATGTCGATTTCCTGAATCCAGGGCTGCTCGACCACTAGATAACTGAAGCGCACCAGCAGTTTCTCTAGGGCATCGAGATCCACCGGCAGACGACCCCGTACCCCTTGTAGGGCTTTGTAGATCTGAGTTTGCTCGATCATGCGGCGAGCCAAGGTGGTATTCAGGGGCGGTAGGGCAATGGCGCGATCGCGGAAGACCTCCACCAACTGCCCGCCGGTACCAAAGACCAAGACGGGGCCAAATTGGGGATCAATGCTGCTGCCGATGATCAGCTCATAGCCACCTTCTAGGGTAATCATGGGCTGAACCGTCACCCCATGGAAATGCCCTTCGCCCACCTTTTCCTGGACATTCCGTTCAATGGTTTGGTAGGCCCAACGCACGGCATCGGCATCGGTTAAGTTGAGCTGCACGCCGCCCACGTCGGTTTTGTGGGTAATGGTATTGGACAACAGCTTGAGAACAACGGGATAGCCCAGTTGCTCAGCCCATTGAACGGCATCCTCTGCGTGGGTAGCCGTCCCCGTTTGCACAATGGGGATGTGGTAGGCCGCCAGGATTTGCTTGGATTCCGATTCGGTCAGCAAGGTGCGGTTGGCCTGGCGGGCCGCCGTGAGAATTTGGTTCACGAGGGCGCGATCGGGAGCCTCTGCATCTGAATCTTCCGGCAAGACCGGCGTTTCGTAGATGCCCTTGAGGTTATAGCTATAGCACCACATCAGGTTGAACAACCGCGCGGCCGCATCCGGGAAACGATAGGTGGGAATGCTGGACTGGTTCAGCATCAGCTCCCCAGCGGTGACCTCATCTCCCCCCATCCAACTGGCCATAATTGGTTTACTGGCCGTCTGGGCGTAGGGCTTTAGGCATTCAGCCGTGCGGCTAGGATCGGTCATGGCCTGGGGCGTGAGGATCACCAAGAGACCATCGCTGTTGGGATCATTCACAGCTACCTCTAGGGCCTTGGCATAGCGTTCCGGTTCAGCATCCCCGAGGATGTCGATGGGATTGCCGTGGCTCCAGTGGGGCGGCAGGATCTCATTAAGCGCCGCAATGGTTTGATCCGACAGGGTTGCAAGCTGTCCGCCGGTGCGAATCAGGGCGTCTGTTGCTAGGACGCCGGGGCCGCCCGCATTGGTAATGATCGCCAGTTTTGGCCCTTTAGGTCGTCGATCTTGCTTCGACAGCACCTCGGCTAGGTCAAACATTTCGGAAATGCGCTCAATCCGCAAAACGCCACAGCGGCGGAAGGCAGCATCGAGGACGTCATCACTCCCAGCGAGAGATCCCGTATGGGAGGCAGCAGCTTTGGCAGCGGCTTCCGTGCGCCCGGTTTTGATGACAATAATCGGTTTCGTCAACGCCACTTCCCGCGCAGCGGACAGGAAGGAGCTGGCATTGCCGATCGATTCCATGTAAATGACGATGCTGTGGGTGTGGGGATCATCACCGAGGTAGTAGATCAGGTCGCCCCAATCCACATCCAGCATGGAGCCAACGGAGATAAACGCACTGAAGCCCACATTTTCGGGAAAGCTCCAGTCCAGCACGGCGGTGCAGAGAGCACCACTTTGGCTAATAAAGCCCACATTACCAGGGCGAGCCATGGCGTTGGCAAAGGTGGCATTCAGACCTGTGCGTGGGTTCATAATCCCCAGGCAGTTTGGCCCAATCAACCGCATCTGGCTCGTCTTCAGTTGCTGGCGAATCTCTTCCTCTAAAACCAGACCAGGCGCGCCAGCTTCCTTGAAGCCTGCCGAAATGACAATCACGCCTTTAACACCTGCCTGGGCACAGTCTCGAATCAATCCAGGTACGGTGGGCGCAGGGGTGACAATAATGGCTAGATCAACGGCATCCGGGATGGAGGCAATATCTGGGTAGGCCTTGATGCCCAGCACATTACTGCGTTTGGGATTGACGGGAAGAACCGTTCCTCCAAAGGGCGTGCGAATTAAGTTCCAAAGAATCGTGCGGCCTACACTACCTTCGCGATCGGTTGCGCCAATCACCGCCACCGTTTGGGGGTTGAAGATGGCGTTGAGCGGTTGGCGATCGGCACGGAGGATATCGTAGGCGGGGTCAGTTGTGGGCGTCAGTGGCCTAAGCGTCGTCATAATAGTCTGCTCCTAACAGGGAGTCCCATAGGCATAGTAGCGATCCTTTTTCATCGCACTGACGACCTGTAAGGAAAGCTTTAGTAAGCAGAGGAAAATGGACGAAGAATTGCAGTGTAGAACACCAATAACGACCCACGATGGTTCAGCAAGAACCTTAGGGCAAGCATGACCCAAGATTGCCAGATCAGAGCGTTTAGTTGGCCGGTGTGGTGTTACCAGCGCGCACCCAACCTTCAATGCCACTACCCGGTAGCCGCACTCGCAGCCATTCTTGGGTATCGCTTTCGCCCAAAATTTCCACTTCGGTGTTGTAGGCAAGGCCGGTGATGCGGCGAGATTCTTGGTCAGGGTCTTCGCGCAGGATTAGGCCAATGGGCTGGGTGACGATCGCTGTGTAGCCCTCTTCATCCAATTCGTCAGGCTCGTCCTCCTCAACAGCGGACGGATCGGGCTCCTCCGGCACATCCGCAAAGACCTCCGGAGGCGCTTCAGCTTCGGGGGCTGGGTCGCTTGCTTCGCCATCGTTGGCAAACACAGGACGCTCCGGCACGGCCGTTAGTTTGGTAATCAGATATCGGGTCGCTCCAACTCCAGCTACGAAGAGGAGAGCGATCGCCAAGAAAAAGCCCAGTAAAAATTTAATCAGTCCAAGCAGGCGCATAGCGTCAGTCCGCAGAAAAACAACTAGGGTGAGATGCGAGGGCCCAGTCCACCTCGGGAGGCTAGGCGAGCTTTGCCAGCAGCGGCCCAGTCTTGTAGAGCCTGAATTTGCTCTTGGGCGGTGCGGGCTAGGGGCACGATTTGGCTAGCGGCTTCGAGAATGTCATCGGTGGTGAAGTCGCGGTTTTGGCTGAAGCCAATGTGCATCGCTTCGATCAGGATCTGCTCGATTTCTGCACCGGAAAAGTCGGGGGTTTCATAGGCGAGGCGATCGAGATCGTAGGTTTTAAGGGTATGCGATCGCAAGCGAGACAGGTGAACCGTAAAGATCGCGTTACGCTCCTCCTGGGTGGGCAGCCCCACAAAGAAGATTTCATCGAAGCGCCCCCGGCGCAGTAGTTCTGGCGGCAGGGCCTGGATATTATTGGCCGTGGCGACGACGAAGACGGGCGATCGCTTCTCGGCCATCCAGGTGATAAATGTGCCAAAGACGCGGCTGGTGGTACCGCCATCGCTACGGCCGTCTAGTCCCGTAAAGGCCTTGTCAATTTCATCAATCCACAGGATGCAGGGGGCCAGGGCTTCGGCTAGCTGCACCATTTGCCGGGTGCGAGACTCCGATTCTCCCACCAAGCCTGCAAACAGCCGCCCCACGTCCAACCGCAGCAAGGGCAGGTGCCAGTGGTGGGCGATCGCTTTAGCCGTGAGGGATTTCCCGGTACCCTGAATGCCCACCAGCAGCAACCCGCGAGGATAGGGCAGGCCATACTGACGAGCCTTGTCTGAAAAAGCATTGCCGCGCCGCAGCAGCCAGTCTTTGAGGTTATCCAGTCCGCCAATGTCGGACATCTCTTCCTGGGCGGGGTAAAAGTCGAGAATTTGGGTTTGGCGAATGGTCTGACGCTTTTCCTCCAGCACCAAGTCCACATCCTCGAGCAGCAGTTGCCCATGGGACGCGATCGCCCTAGCCAAGACCCGACGAATGCGTTCGAGGGACAGCCCCTGACTGGCCCGCACTAGGTCATCGAGCACCGTATCGCTGAGCCGTTGCCCCAGACCCACCATCAGCCGCTGGATTTCCTCCGAAATTTCCTCGGCATTGGGTAACGAAAATTCCAGCACCGTAAACGCATCACGCAGGTCATCGGGGATGGTAATCTGAGGCGCGACGATCACCAGATTCTTGGGCTGAGACTTGAGCAACCGCATCAGATTCCGCAATTTGCGGGAAATAGACACATCATCCAAAAAGCGATGGAAGTCCCGCAGAATAAAAATAGCTGGAGCCGAGGCCGGTAGCTTTTCAATCAGCTCTAGCGCCTGTAGGGGATTGCGCCGCCCAAAGCCCGTATCATTGGGATTGCCCTGGTAGCCATCGACAAAATCCCAGGTGTAGATGCTGCGATTGCCCTGCTGCTTAGCACAGTCAGCGATCGCTTGCTCAACCCGTTCTTCCTCCACCGTTGGGATGTAGATTAGGGGATAGCGGGCCCGCAGGAGCAGTTCAAATTCGTCACGAAAAGTCATGGTTGGCGTTGACACATGTTGAGGCTGTTTGAATTCTAACGGGTTCGCAGGCCGGGTACGTGGAATTTTCTCGTGATGGGTAGGATGCGTTAGGCGAAGCCGTAACGCGTCAAAGCTTGACAAGACATGGGTTACGGCTAGTCCTCATCCCCCTAAGCCACGGTTTTTGCACCACGGTTTACGGTATGGCTGTGCCTGGCGCTCTACACCAGAGCTTTTACACCAGGCGGTGCGTTACGGCTTCGCCTAACGGCTCCCTACGTCACGTCATCACAGGTTATGGATGTGCGCTCAGACCATCAGGAGACATCAGAGATAACGGACATGGAACAACAGCCAGGCACGGTGTATCTCGTGGGCGCGGGGCCGGGGGATGTGTCCTACCTCACGATGCAGGCACGGGAGATCTTGGCGATCGCTCAAGTGCTAGTCTATGACGCGTTGGTGGACGAGCGGCTGCTGGATCTCGTGCCTGCTGACTGCCAGCACATTGCCGTGGGTAAGCGCGGCGGCCAGCCCAGTACGCCCCAGGCGGAGATCAATCAGCTTCTAGTGCAGCATGGCCAGCATCAGCGGGTGGTGCGGCTCAAGAGTGGTGACCCGTTTATCTTTGGGCGCTGTATGGCAGAAATTCAAGCGCTACAGGCGGCGGGCTGTGAGTTTGAAGTGGTTCCAGGCTTGTCCACCGCCCTGACAGCTCCCTTGCTGGCGGGCATTCCCCTCACCGATCCGGTGTTGAGCCGGAGCTTTGCCGTGGCCACGGCCCATGATATCGATGCCCTCAACTGGTCTGCCTTGGCGCAGATGGAAACCCTAGTGCTCCTCATGGCCACGCGCAACTTAGCCGAGATTATCAACCGCTTGCAGCACCAAGGGCGATCGCCCCAGACCCCGATCGCCATTATCCGCTGGGCAGGACAACCCCAGCAGCAGGTTTGGACAGGTACCCTACAAACCATCCTGCAGCAAACCAGTCGCCAAGCTCTATCCCCGGCGGTGGTTGTCATCGGAGCAGTGGTGGGGTTGCGCCCCTTTTTGCAGCGTGATATCGGGCAGGATTCAGGAGCTTAAGAGGGGAGATCAACCGTTGTTTCCAATCCCTCAAGGGTGTATTTGTGAGAGTAGTCTGTCGTGAGTTGGTGAACGGTGAACAGTTCGGAGTCAAGTTTTCTGCCTACGTCGTCCTCCCTAGCCCTATCCGGTAAAACCGTTCTGGTGACGCGGGCAGCGGGACAGTCTAGCGTCTTTACCCAGCATCTGCAGCGCCATGGAGCTACGGTGCTGGAAATGCCGACCCTAGAAATTCGTCCGCCCTCTAGCTGGCAGCCGTTGGATGAGGCGATCGCTCTCCTGGATCAGTTCAACTGGCTGATCTTGACCTCGGTGAATGGCGTGAATGGCATGTTCGATCGTCTGGCCCATCATGGGCGCGATCGCCTGCCCACGACGCTCAAACTAGCGGTGGTTGGACAAAAAACGGCCCAATGTTTGCAGCAGCACGGCATTCAGCCGGATTTTATTCCGCCCAACTACGTCGCCGACTCGCTCATCGACCATTTCCCAGAGGAGCGCGCCCAGTTGAAGATTCTCTTCCCTCGGGTGGAAAGCGGCGGGCGAGATGTGCTGGTGCGGGCATTTACCGACCAAGGTGCCCAGGTCACCGAGGTGGCGGCCTATGAATCGGGCTGTGCCCCAGCGATCGCGCCTGAGATTCGCGCTGCCCTTCTCGATGGCCGCGTGGATGTCCTGACCTTTGCCAGTTCCAAAACCGTGAAATGCTTTGCCCAGCTCACTCAAGATCTGGGGAGCGATCGCTGGGCCAACGTATGTATCGCGTCTATTGGCCCGCAAACATCTACCGCTTGTCAGGATTATCTAGGACGTGTGGATCTTGAAGCTCAGGACTACACCTTAGATGGATTAACCCAGGTGATTGTGGAGTGGAGTAGATCGTCGTTGGGGCATGGAGGTTAGGAGATTTGGATTCAGAGGATTAGGGAATCGCAGGTCAGAGCGGTAGGCGATCGCGCTCCATCTATGGTTTTTTCAGGTTGGATAGAGTTTCTCCTTGAGCAAACGCTGAACGGGACTCGTGCGGGACAAGACAGCTCTTCAAGCCTAAAAACTGGGAAAGCAACTTTAGCGTTCTCCTATCTCTGATGCTGTTTCTGTCTACAGTTTTTCTATCGTCTACGCCTCAAGACAATCTCCCCTTTATCTCCACCTTGTTTTATGCTGCTTCGTGACTGCTTTGGATTGTGAACAACATCTATGTCTACCATCTTGCCTCGTAAATCATCCGGTCATCAGCGCATTATTGGACTCACCGGCGGTATTGGCATGGGCAAAACCACCGTGTCTGACTACCTACGCGATCGCCACCATCTGCCAATTCTAGATGCCGATATCTATGCCCGCGAAGCCGTTGACGTGGGCTCTCCTCTGCTAGCCGATATTGCCGATCGCTACGGAACCTGTATTTTATTTCCCAGCGGTCATCTAGATCGGCGGCGCTTGGGAGATATTGTGTTTGGCAGTGTGGCGGAACGCACCTGGATTGAGCGACAAATCCATCCCTTTGTGCGCCAGCGCATTCAGCAGGATTTGCGCGACCTGCCGCCGGATCGATATCCGGTGGTGGTGGTCGTCGTGCCGCTGCTGTTTGAGGCGCGGATGACCGATCTGGTGAATGAAATCTGGGTGGTGCGCTGCCCGCCCCAACAGCAAATGGATCGGTTAATTCAACGGGAGTTGTCTCGGGTGTCGGAGGGCGATCGCGTTGACCTAGAACAGATTCAGGCGCGCATTAGCAGCCAGCTTGCCGTGGAACGTAAGGTGGATCAAGCCCATGTGGTGTTAGAGAATACATCGAGCTTGGAGGATCTGCAGGCCCAGGTTGACCGCGCTTTAAAGCAAGGCTAACCAGCAGGCGATCGGAACGATTAGGTATTCAACCAAGAAGAATTTCCAGATTGTTTGGTAAAACCTCACAATGTCAGCCGGCTGGTGCAGATTCACCCGTCGGCTGAGGATCCAAAAGAGGGCGATCGCCATCAGGTGGGAACCGATCAACCAAGGGCGATGAACATGGTCTAGCCCCCAGCTCACCAGGATCATGCCGCCATAGCTGGCCGTTATCACCCAACGGGATAGATTAAACACCGCGCGGCTACCGAGTCGTGCGGTAAACGTCCAAATATTGTACTGGCGATCGCCTGCTACGTCTGGAATATCTTTGAAAATGGCGATCGCGAAGGTAAAAACTAAGATAAATCCAGTGAGCGCCCATACAATGCCGGGAATTGGCTCGATGGATCCAGGTGTTGACCAAAGCCAGAGCGATTGCTGCGTCAGCACAGCTTGGCTATGCAGGAATAAACCTAGATTCACAATCACCCCGCGCACACCCAAAATACAGAGCGAGGCCCAGAATGGAGAGCGCTTTAGGCGAAAAGGCGGCAGGGAATAAGCTGTGCCAATGAGCAAACTGAGACCCACCATAGCCAGTAAAAAAGGGCCTTGGAGAGCAGCTAGGGCGATGGCTAGTAGACCACTGATCGACACAATCCACTGCCCCTGTCGGCGTGAAAATGCGCCGGAGGGCAACGGTAGCTGGGGTTTATTGATGCGATCGATGGGAATGTCTTCTAGCTGGTTGAGTCCCACGATGTAGACATTACCGCAGAGGCACGTCACCCAAGCAACCACGAGCGATAGGAACAACCATCCTAGGGGCACAGGGAAAGCGATCGCCCCCGTGATTAACCCCATCCCCCACAGGCTTAGAGTGGTTCCCAAAATGGTGTGAGGTCTGGAAAATCGCCAGAGCGATCGCAGAAAGGAAGAATGGACAGCTTTAGGGCGGCGAGAAGCAGTAGATGACTTAGACATTCGGCTTATGTGTCTCAATCAGACCGTGGGCGGGGACGTAGAGCCAGCATACTACAAAGCTGTTTGGGCACTCCTTGACCATCCATCACGTCAGGATGCTTACACCTAGAGGTTTCTGGGGGCTAGGAAGTTCTGGACAAGAGAGCGCCCCTGCTTTTCTGCTGAAGAATACCACGAGCTCTCCCATCAACCGCTAAAGTGAAAAGATAATGCCCAGAGTTGCTGCTACCTGCCTATGGCTTCCATTGCGCGTAAAAATTTGCTAGAAGACATTCCTCGTTTTTTGGTGGCCCAGGCCGGCATCATTTTTGCCGTGAGCTTGGTCACCATTCAGCTTGGAATTTTGCGCGGCTTTACGCGCTCGACGTCGCTGCTGATCGATCAATCCACCGCTGATATTTGGATCAGTTCTGAAGAAATTTTGCACTTCGAACTCACCCAGCCCATTCCGGCCGAGCGACTAGCCCAAGCACAGGAGATGGAGGGTGTAGCCAGGGCAGAAGCGATCGCCCTCTATAGCGGCCGCTGGCGTAGCCCCTCGGGAAAAATTGCCCCTTCGCGGATCATTGGCTATAACCCTGAAGGCCAGCTCTTTCGCCTTTGGGACATGCTGGAGGGCGATCAACTGGATCTCAAGCAACCCCAATCCGTAGCGGTCGATGAATCTAATCTAGCTACCCTGGAAATGGAAGCCCTGGGTGAAGAAGCCAGTATTAACTCGATTGCGGTGCGCCTATCGGGCATCACCCGAGGTACCCAATCCATTGTCTCTAGCCTGTTTCTATTTACCTCCTTAGAAAATGCCAAGGCCTATGCCGCCGGTGGCCTGACCTCTACGGTGCGCTGTACCCCCGACGAGACAGGTAGCGTATCCTGCACCACGGTGTTTGAGCGCGTCCAAGATAATCTTGGCGGCGAGGACGAGACGATCACCCCTGAGATCGAGCTCGAACCCCTCAATATCACCGATCCCATTTCCTATGTGCTGATCCAGGCAGAACCGGGGCAAGATATTGCCGAGTTGCAGCAGCGCCTAGAGGCGGAGATGCCTGATATCCGAGCCCACACGCGGGAGGAACTGTCTACCCTGACGCGCAACCACTGGCAAAATAGCACCGGCGTTGGCTTCATCCTAGGACTGGGGGCAACGGTGGGTGTGGTGGTGGGAATTGTGGTGGTGGGGCAAATTCTCTACTCGTCAGTTTCCGATCACCTGCGTGAATTTGGCACCCTCAAGGCCATGGGTGCATCCGACTGGGTGATTTATAGCATCATTATGGAGCAGGCCATGTGGATGGCTGTGCTAGGCTATATTCCTAGCATGGCACTCTGTTTGGGGCTCGGTGCTTGGACATTTGCCACCCAAGGCATCATTATCTTAATCACGCCCATCATGGGTGTTGGTATTTTTGGGCTCACCGTTGCTATGTGTGTCGGCTCAGCCCTATTCGCCATTCAAAAGGTCACCCGCGTGGATCCGGCCATCGTCTTCAAAGCCTGAATGATCAGGGCGTTGACGGATTGTAGATTGCCTGTGCCACTCCTGAAGGTGACCCTGATGTTGATCAAGCAGGGCCAGAGTTGATTAGCATAGAAGTGCCCCCTCCTCACGGCAAACTGGCGGATACAGGGCACGGCTTCCGTGTAATCTTCGATCATGACCACCTTTTCCAACCAGCCGATCATCCAACCATCTCATTACACCCGTTCTCTCTGTGAAGCGATCGCTTCTGACGCAGATACGTCTATTGCTATTGCCGCTAAGCAGGTGAGTATGGTGTTTCAAAATGGCACCCAGCGATTTCAGGCCCTGAAAGATGTTGATTTAGAGGTGCGCAAAGGTGCGATTCAACTGCTCATGGGGCCATCCGGATCCGGCAAGACCACGCTGCTGTCGATTTTGGGTGGCATTCTCACACCCACCTCGGGCACGGTGACGCTGTTGGGGCAAGACATTACTCGCATGGCGCGATCGCAGCTTGCGCAGTTTCGCCTGAAGCATATCGGGTTTATTTTCCAGAGTTTTAATTTATTCCCAGCTCTGACCGCGGCCGAAAATGTGGCCCTTGTCCTGAAAGTGCGCGGCACTAGCGAACATCTATCGCTGGTGGCGGCTCGGGAACTGCTCGATCGGGTGGGTCTAGGCGACAAGGCCAATAATCTACCACGGGATCTATCGGGTGGACAAAAGCAGCGGGTGGCGATCGCTCGGGCCTTAGTGGGCAATCCCTGCATCATCATGGCCGATGAACCCACAGCTGCCCTAGATTCCCAAAGCGGTCACGCGGTGATTGATGTCTTGCGCAAACTGGCCAAGGAAGAACAGGCAACGGTGTTGATGGTCACCCATGATCCTCGCATTGTTGACGTTGCCGACCAGGTTGCCTACCTAGAAGATGGTCAGATCAAAGCGCATCCCCATCCTTAGGTGAACTGACCCATATTTATAAGGTATCGGGATCGAGGTGGTTGCCATCGATCCCGACCCAATCGTTGCTAACGATGACTTGCTAACGATTATTCGCTAACGATCGCTTCAGTAGGCTGCTGGCTGACGGCAGATTCGGCCGGATCGCGCCAAAATACCAGGCGATCGCTCAAGGGCTGCACCGTGGTGTTGAGATAGTAGAAGCCTAGGATGCGATCGCTACTCCAGCCCAACCGCCCGAGGTTGTAGGCCCCGGTTTGGCTCATGCCCACGCCATGGCCAAAGCCACCGCCCACAAAGGCATAGCCCCGTAGCTGACGATCCTCAGGGGGGGTATTGGCGGCAGCCGGTTCATACATGGGATCGAGGTAGAACAGGGTGCTGTTGGGCCCCCACAGCGCCCGCAAAATTTCATCTTTTTCTAGCTCAATGGAACCCAGATCGGTGTCTACCAAAAGACGCTGAACCCGCCCTGCGGGCGATCGCTCTGTCACTTGCAGGTTCTTGATTTGGGTGAAGCTAGCCAGGGGATTCTGCTTGCTGCGCAGATACTCCCGCATGTCGTTGCTAATCTGGGCTAGCGACTGCTCTTCCCGCCAGCGGAACAGCTCCCACGTTTCTTCGTTGAAGCCCCGCTCTAGGCTAATAAATCGGCGGAAATTGGCTTCGTTGTCTAACCGGTTATTGGGCAGATCCCAGCTCCCTTGTACAGAGTCAATCACGGCTTGCAGATAGGGGCGATCGCTGCCATTCCACACATCGCCAAAGGGCGCGGTAATCCCCCCGGTGGTCGAGGAATAGAGGGCATCGACCAATTCATTTTGGTAGGTTAACACCAGCCCTTGAGTGGCCGTGATGGCGCGATCGGAAATGGGATCAGCCCCGGATAGTCCCCAATAAACCTGACATTGGGTATCGGCACAGAGCTGATAGTCGTCGATGTCAAAGCGGCGTAGGTTGCGCAGCACGTAGGTGCGGGCCAAAATCGCCTGAGCTTCGATGGTGGTGGGCGGAGCTGCGAGCCCAATTTCATGGGGCACGACGCCGCGCAGGTAGGTTTCCAGGGGAACTTCGTTAACGAGGGTATAGGTACCGTAGGCATTGGGCTGGAGGCGCATGTCGCCGCCATAGAGCCGGTTGGTGTTGTCGAGGTTGGAGTCAACACGAATGCGGCTGTTGGCCGACAGGATCTCAAACTCATCTCGGTGATAGCGGAAACCATCGGCGGTGAACGCCGCCATCGGCACCTGGGTTTTCACCTGGGAGTCTAAAAAGGCCACCGTGGCACCGTTTGCCTGCAGATTTTGGAACAGCAGTCGCCGTAGTAAAGGACTGTGGTACACATCTCGCTTGGCCCACACCTGCCACTGGCGCGGCTGAGCAATTTCCACCTCAATGCCCCGCGATCGCCACTGATTAGCACTATCTTCAGCACTTTCAAAACTGCGGTGGGTGCTGAGGACAACCCGCTCATCGATCACCGGTTCATCCAAGGGCTGCATCACCACATCAACCTTCAGGCGCGTGGTGGTCAACGTTTGCTCCTGATCCCCCGTTTTGAACTGCACCGTGAGGCGATCGCCCGTGAGGGGTTCTAAAACAAGTTCATGGTCTTCTTCTGTCCCAAAGCGCTGCACAATGCCAATGTCGAGCACCGGGTTAGGCGGCGACTGGGCCACGCTGGGCTTTGCCGATAGCCCAACCCAGCAAACGATACAAGTTGATACAGAAACGTATAACCATCCCACCGTACGCTTCGGAGTAGATAACGTCAGATGTGGAGAACTAACCGATACAAGCTGACTCATGAAACGTCCTCGGGTGCAGCAAACCATAAACGCAAACCACGGTAGATTTCAACTCGCTCACAAGAGGGCGATCGTTGGGACTAGAACAATCCGGGCATCTCAAGCAGGCGCAAGACTGGCTCTGGCCCATGACGGCACTCTCATCCCACAAGTGCCTCGACTAACATGCAAGACTCGGATGCGAGAGTCATCATCTTAGACATGTACAGGAATGTAGGACATTATGAATCACCCTCTTCATTTTGACCACAGGCGATCGCTCCTGGCCCCTGTTCAATCCTTCAGGGATAAGCGATCCCCTCGGTATCAGGGTCTATGGGATAATCTAGCTATAAGTTTTTTTAAACCAAATCAGTGGACTACAGGTTGACCACTTATGAAAATCGTTGCTAGTGTTAATAAAAGTTACGTTAAATTTCCGTTCTGGAATGTCAATGCTTAGCAGGCAGGTTTCTGAATGACAAACGCTGAACTAGTCAGTCGATCTGAGTTTCACCCTTGGGGTCGGCATTCAGATGCTTTATCTGGCGTTACATTGTTTTGCGACTTCGATGGCCCGATCATGGACGTGTCGGAACGGTACTATCACACCTACTGCTCGGGGCTCGCAGATACCCAGCATCACTACCAGTCCCTGGGGCAACCGTTACAGCTTGCGCCTCTCAGCCAAGAGCAATTCTGGCGCATGAAGCAAGATCGCACGCCGGATACTGAAATTGCCATGCGGTCTGGGCTGGAGCCGTCGCAAGTGTCTTGGTTCCTCAAGCGCGTGAAGCAAATTGTGAATCAAGATACACTTCTAGCTCAAGACCGACTCCAGGCTGGGGTCATTTGGGCCCTGCATCTGCTCCATTCCCACGGAGCGCGGCTGGTGCTTGTGACCCTGCGTCAGCGAGATCAGGTGAAGCAGATTCTCAACCAGCACCACCTGAATCACCTGTTTGCAGCCGTATGGGGAGCCGGCGATCGCGATGCGGCGTACAACAACCATGCCCAGCACAAAGCTGACCTGCTTCGGCAGGCGATCGCCCATAGCCTTCAGGGTGGCTACTCGGCAAACCGAGCCTACATGATTGGCGACACAGAAGCCGACATCATTGCCGGGCAAACCCATGGCATTAGCACCTTTGCGGTCACCTGTGGCATTCGCAGCCGTAGCTACCTAGAGCAGTTTGAGCCCACTCATATTCACAGCGATTTGTTAACCATTGCCCATCAACTGCTCAACTGCCCTGCCCTAGACTATCGGGCGTAGCGGGTTGGGTCTTCCCCACAGTCATCCACCAAGTAACACAAGGCGCGAAAGCGTAGATAGACCAACTCGTCGTAGATGGGGTTGAGCTTACATAACGGCGGGATGTGACCCACAACCCGACCGAGGATGCGAATATCACGCTCAAAGGGGCATTGGGCAGGAATCAGTCGCAAAATTAGGCGGGCCAGCCAGGGACGCTGGACGGTCAATTGATTGAGCCACTGACGCAGGGGGCGCAGCGGATCAAGACGAAGGTGGTGCCCAGATGGCTTGGAAGAGGTTACATGCATAGGACGATTTAGAGATATTGGTCAAGGGCATTGCCCTAGCGCCAACGGAATCTGTAGAGGTCTACTTCTACTCAACACCCAAATCCTGACCATTTCCCTGGTCATGGCCACAACCATAGAAGTCCATACAATCCGCCACACTTCCACACAAATCTTAGGTAGCTCCTCAGGAAACCCTTCAGGAGGTCTTAGCAACATCTCGATAGAATGCGAAGAGAAACCGAGTGCGATGGAGATTATCCCGCCCAGGCAAGTCTGCTTCGACCAACTCAGGGTGAACGACGCGGCCTCTGATCGCCGTCAAACGCCTAAGCAATATCCCTGTTTCTTTGCGCCCTACCGCACCCCCTCCGTTGGAGACTCACGGGAAAAACCCACAAACATCGCAGGTCTGCTGCTATATGTAGTAGAGACTGCTAAACCGTTATTGCATCCATTCCTATGCCGCAGGTGCTTCATGATCGATATGTTTGGATGCAGCGTCTGGAACGCTGGTCTGAGCAACTGCTCATTGCTGGGCTGCTGCTAGCAGCACTTCTGCTATTGACTTGGAATGGAGGGACGCTGCCCCTGCGCGACTGGGATGAAGGCACGATCGCCCAAGTGGCACGAGAAATCTGGCGAGCCGATCCATCCGACTTGCGATGGCTATACCCCACCCTTTGGGGAGAGCCCTACTTCAACAAGCCGCCGTTGATCCATAACTTAATCGCCTTGGCCTACCACATAGGTGGCGTGAATGAGTGGACAAGCCGGCTGCCCTGCGCCTTGCTAACGGCGGCATCCGTACCAATGCTCTATGCTGTGGGGCGAGAGATCTTTGTGGGGCGATCGGCGGCAGTGTTGGGGGCGCTGGTGTATTTGACGATGCTGCCGATCGCCCGCCATGGACGGCTAGCGATGCTAGATGGGACAGTGCTGTGCTTTTTCTTGCTGCTGGTGTGGTGCGTCCTGCGATCGCGTCGGAATCCACGCTGGGCCTTAGGAATTGGTCTTGCTTTTGGTCTCATTGGTCTCACCAAGGGCATTCTGGCGCTGCTCTTGGGGGCGATCGCCCTAGGTTTCCTATTCTGGGATTCGCCACGGCTGCTGACGTCGTTATACCTTTGGGGCGGCATTGGCCTTGGGGCAACTCCAGTGATGGCCTGGTACGCAGCCCAGGGAATCTACTACGGCGCTGATTTTCTAGAAACCCATATGCTAGGTCAGTCCTTCAGCCGAGTGTGGGAGCCGGTGGAAAACCATCAGGGGCCGCCCTGGTATTACCTGCTGGAAGTAGTGAAATACTGCTGGCCCTGGCTGATGTTCGTCCCGATCGCCTTGCAAACAGCATGGCGCAGTCGGGCGATGAGCTGGGCCAAGCTGGTGTTGGTGTGGGGTGGCGGCTATTTACTGGTGATTTCGGTGATGAGCACCAAGCTGCCTTGGTATGTGTTGCCTATCTACCCAGCGATCGCCCTGGCTATTGCTGTGCCGCTGAGCCAAGTCTGGCAGCAAACCTCCCTGCTTTCAGATGGAGAGCGGCCGCTGCGCCCTCCCCATTGGTGGGTAGGCAGCTTTGGTCTGATGGCGATCGCTGGCTGGGGCGGGGGGATCTATTTTGGATCGTGGACGGCCCTTGAAGATTCTGGTTTACAACTCACCCTCTTTTCCTTTGGCTTTACCGCCACCCTGTGCGCGCTTCTATGCCACCGAGGCGATCGCCAGTTTATTAGCATTTTGGTTTGGGGTACCTATGTGTCGCTGCTGCTGTTCATGTCTACCCCCCATTGGATCTGGGAATTATCCGAAGACTACCCCGTGCAGCCGGTGGCAGCTCTGGTTCGCCAGCTCCCTGCTGATGCCGAAATTTTTACCTCCCATCATGGGCGACCGTCCCTCAACTTCTACAGCGATCGCCGAGTGATTCCTGCCGCCCAGCCTCGGCTTGAACGCCAATGGCAGCGATCGCCCGGCACCTATTTCTTACTGGATGCAAATGCGCTACAGCGCCTGGATACAACCGATGCTCAAGTGTTAGGACAGGTGGACGGCTGGACATTGATGACGCGGCGGTCTACAACCCCAGTTTGGCCGCAGGGTGTAGAGTCAGTTTATGCGCCAGCCCTACCTGCATCCCCATTAACCGACTAGTACTCTGAGGCAGACGTCACCCGCCTATTGACTAAGGCGGGAAACCTTGTTTTTCCTGGAAGTCCTTTTCGTTCTTCTATCTTCGTTCTTCTATCTTCGTTCTTCTATCTTGCGGTACTAGGTCACCTAGGTTCCATGCTCGATCCCCACCCTTCTGCCACTCCCCCAGTTTTGGGACAGATCCCCCATCATGTTCAAGATACCTACCAAGCGATCGCTCAACTACTAGAGATGATCTGCCGTGATCATTTTGATCCTGACCTAGCAGACTGGGGGAAGGCGATCGCTGCAGCCCTCTGTCGCCAAGCGGATGATCTGATCATCCGTGGACAAACGAACGTCTGGGCCTGCGGCATCCTCCACGCGATCGCCAAGGTCAATGGCTGGCTAGAGCCCGATCATCCCAGACACCTGAGCCCGTCTGCGCTCTATGCCGCCTGCGGTGCTAGCGCCAGCGCCACCCATCGACGCTCCAAGCAAATTTGCGATCGCCTCCATCTAGCCGATGATGCCCAGTGGCAGATTCCCACCCCACCCCCTGCCGTGAACTGGATGGTATCGGTGAAGGGTCTAGCCGTTGATGCGCACCTGCTGCCGCGATCGCTGCAAGAACAGGCGGTGCAGCAGGGGCTCATCCCTTCTCTGCCACCGTTAGATCAAGAGCTTCCCGGTACTAAATCAGGGGTTTCTAGGCCATGATGCGAAATGTGTCATTTTTCCCATGAAGGTCGTTGCTGATCAGCAGGGATAGAACGACAGTTAACGGCGCGATCGGGTTTATCCCACAGGGGTTGCGGCAGGGAGCGATCGCCCATGGTGCCTAACGGTTAGCATTTCACCAGATGAGAGTTCATAACTATTTGTTGTGTTTACATCACGCACTGAAACAAATAGAAACATCTGAAAATCTTAGTCCCGAAAATTATTTTTTTAGAGTCATTTAACAATGGTGAAAAAGCTAGTCTGATCAACATCTTTCAGGAATTGTTAGAAGAATATAACGATGGATAGACCACACAAATCTGATAGAAATCGGTAGGATCAAACCATGCAAGCAATAGCCGACCATCCTATTCCTATTGAGTAGACACCCTATCACCATGAACGGCTGAATCGAGATTCACCGTCATTCACCAATCGCAGCCTAGGCAACCTGAAAGCCTCCTGATAGTTCCTTCTGACTTGCTCTAAACACCTCATTTCTAACGGGTTGATGTCAACGACAAGAACGATTCTGAGTTCTTATCATCCATAGAAGGATAGGTAGTTTCATCAGGACATTTTCATGAGATAGATCTATTCGTAGATCATAGTTTCATGATCGATGGCTAGGTTGCGATGTCTTGATGTGGATATAAGGTCTACCCAATCATTACAATCATTGCCAGGAGTTATGTATGATTCGACTTCTCGTTGGAATCTTGGTTTTTGTCATCAACGTGCTCTATCGCGATCGCCCCTATCCACGTTTTTATGTATTAGAAACCGTTGCTCGTGTTCCCTACTTTGCCTATCTCTCGGTTCTACATTTGTATGAAACCGTTGGGCTGTGGCGCAAGGCGGATTGGCTCAAGGTTCACTTTGCAGAATCGTGGAATGAGCTACACCACTTGTTGATTATGGAAGACCTGGGTGGGAACGATCGCTGGATCGATCGCTTCTTGGCTCAACATGCGGCCCTGTTGTACTACTGGATTGTTGTAGGTCTCTATCTAGTGACGCCTAAGTCGGCCTATCACTTCATGGAACTCGTGGAAGGCCATGCCTACGACACTTACGACAAGTTTCTGACTGAAAACGAAGCTGACCTCAAGGCCCAGCCAGCTCCCCAGGTTGCGATCAACTACTACCGCGATGGCGATCTCTACATGTTTGATGAATTTCAAACCGCCGTTGTAGCCGAGTCTCGCCGTCCTGCCGTAGACAATTTATACGATGTCTTCGTCAACATTCGAGATGATGAAGCTGAACATGTGAAAACCATGGTGGCCTGTCAGGCGGCAGATACCACGACTATGAAAAGCCCCCATGCTCCAGCTTTTGCTGCCTCTAACGCAGAGGTGGCCTTTGCTCCCGGTGAACAACGGGCGGTTACTGAGTAGTGGTCATCAGACTTACGTGAGTGGGAGCATCCCAGTTACGCTGGCCCTCATCCCCCAACCCCTTCTCCCCAAAAAGGGCGAAGGGGAGCCGGATTCAACGTCCCTCGCCCGACTTGGGAAAGAGATTTTGAGGGCAACCAACGTAGGATGCACCCATACGTCTCAGCCGATGATGCTCAAAAGCGGCACAGAGAGTGATCTCTGCGCCGCTTTTTCGATGTTCGAGTCAACCTCATCCACGGGCTGGACGGGTGTGAGGCTTGCAGGCCGATTGGCACGGGTTTACCTGGGAGCGATCGCCCCTACATCTCCGCACCAACCCATTCCTTCAGCGCTATGGATTCCGTTCTAGCTCAGCCTTCATGCGCTCTAAGGTTAGATTCATTTGGTCAAACATTTGCTGCGGCGTGATGCCAAACTGCCCTAGCTGGGTCTTCATTTGTTCAACCGTCATCTGGGCCATAAAGTCTTCGGATAGCTCAAAACGCTTCATAAAGATGCGATAGCGATCCATCACCGCTTCCATCTGCTCGATGTAGAGCTTCTTGCCCTCTCGGTCAAACTTACCGTAGTCGCTACCTAAATTCACTAGCGACTGATAATCCTCGAAGAGCTGCTTTGCCTCTTGTTGAACAATGTCGGAGTCAAAAAATCCCATGGTTTGCCACTCGTTTTCTACTCACCCATGCACGGCCAACCGCCTAACTCAAGCATGACGCCGTCTACATGGAGAAAGGCACCATCGATGAACTAAGCGCAATCTGGGGGTGTGGTTAACTTCATTGTAGAGGAAGTCTTTCCATGCCCCATAGGAGAAGAATGGCTGAAAACCGAACAACGATAGAATAGATTACCCCTAGAAAGGTTGCCTTGGAGAGAAGCATCGGATGATCGTCCTCATGCTGACCCATCTCCAGTCTGCCTGTAGGGAGTGATCATCTGCTCCTGGACTGACAAAACTCCTGCCATTCTGATACTCTCGTAGGCTGGGTTAGCGTCAGCATAACCCAGAAAAATCTGAGCTGGTGCTGAGTTGCCCGTTGCTCTGCCCAGTCTATGCAAACAGATTGGTCAGGCAACCAGGACAACCTGCCGCCTGCAGGGGTAGGCTCACTTGAATGATAGTACAATCACGTTTGGCTGATGGCTTCGGTAAAACCTTCTCCGTCTCGTTCATTTTGGCAACCCCTCGACCGGGCTGCGATCGCTCTGATGCTGGTGCTGATGGTCTTGATTGCCCTCATCCTGCTCAAGGGCGATCGCGCTGCTCCACGGGTGCGCGACTTTAGCTGGCAAGACCACTCCGTCGGTGCCGGCGACATTGCCTTTACGCTGACCTTCAGCCGCCCCATGAACCACCGCAGTGTGGAAAATAATCTGCGCATTGAGCCGCCACTCTCAGGACGGGTGAGCTGGGCGGGACGGCGCATGGCCTACACCCTCAACAATCCTCTTCCCTACGGCACTAGCTTTGAGGTGAGTTTGCAAGGGGCATACGATCTATTCAGCGATCCCGATGATCGTCGCACTCAGCTAAGTCCTTTTGTGGGGCAGTTTCAGAGTCGCGATCGCGTCTTTGTGTATTTAGGTATAGAAGGGGAAGAGCGCGGGCGCTTGGTGATGCAAAATCTCACCCACCGTAGCCGAACCATTCTCACGCCCGATCATCTGACGGTGCTCGATTTTCGCCCCTATCCCAACAGCGATCGCATCCTGTTTTCCGCCGTTGAGCGATCCGATACGTCCAATGTTGCTGGCCCGACGATCTACACCGTAACCACGGGCATTGCCTATGATGTCCCGGAGCAGTTTTTTGACAACGATACCCAACGTCCACAACCTCAGGAATCAGCGGGCGTCATCCGCGAGGTGCTGGGCAATGACAATTACCAAAACCTCAAGTTTGATCTATCGGCTGATGGTCAAACCATTGTGGTGCAGCGGATTAGCCGTACCGATCTAGCCGATTATGGCCTGTGGGTGATTCGCGAGGGTGAAGAGGCCGAACCCCTACCAGGGGAACCGGGAGGCGATTTTTTGATCACGCCTGACAGTGAAGCGATCGCTGTTCTGCAAGGAGAAGGGACAGCCATTCGCCCGATTGAGGAGGAGCCTAGCCCTGAGGATTCTGCGTCTAGCGCGGAGTCGGCTCCAGAACCCTTAGATTTTCTGCCCCAATTTGGCCGCGTGCTCAGCTTTTCTGCGGATGGATCGACGGCTGCCATGGTGCAGTTTAATCCCAACTTTACCGAGTCGTTGTTTATCGTCACCAACCAAGGCGACCAAACGGAGCTGCTGACCACGAACGATGGTGGCAAGGTGCGGATGGCGCAGTTTAACGCTCAGAAAACCCTCCTCTACGCCTTAATTACCCGAGCCTTTCGCCTATCGGATCCCAATGCCAATGAGGCGGCCATTGTTCCCGGTGAAATTTATGTCGAAAAGCCCTACCTGGTTGTTCTTTCCCTCGACTCGGGCGATCGCACAGATTTGCTAGAACTTCCCATCCAGCAGGATGTGCAGATGAGTCTGTCGCCCGACAACCTCAGCATTTTGTTTGATCAGGTGACGCCATCTGCCGAGGATGCTGCAGATCCCAACGTTCTGCGTGGGCAAGATGGGCGGGCGATCGTCGATAGTCAACTCTGGCTGTTGCCCTTGTCCCAAACTGACGATGGTGTGCCGGTGCCCTTAGAGCCAGAACCGCTCCTGTTGCCGGGGCTACGTCCTCGCTGGCTACCCTAGGGCAATTCAACCACCTGTGGACTTGCGGGCGTGGAGGTATACAAACGGTCGTCCTGCACCAGGGTATGCACCTGCCATGGAGCGATCGCGTCCGGGTAGTCTCGCCGATAGTGGCCGCCTCGGCTTTCGGTGCGAAAGGCGGCGCTTTTGAGGATGAGGCTGGCGATGTCTAACAGATTGCGCAATTCACCCCAGGTTTGCAGCGTGGCAATCTGAGAAGCATCGACAGCCATGGAGCTATGGGACATTTGGGGCAGAGCGGTGTTGAGCAACCACTGACTGAACCCATGGTGATTAAACTGCTGGCGCAGAGCCGCGACTTGGGCGATCGCCTGATCGAGACTTGCCTGCTCACGACAAATGCCCGCATGACTCCAAACCCATTGCTGTAGGTGCGATCGCCACTCATGGAAGTCCGACAGCCCTGCATCGATCCCCGCTGGTGCTGACCGGGTGGGCACATCACCAGGGCGATCGCGCCAAGGGGGCGGCAAGGGCAGATGGGCCATGTTGTGGCCAAACACGACGCATTCTAGCAGGGAGTTGCTGGCCAGGCGATTGGCACCATGCACGCCGGTGCTGGCGGTTTCCCCTACGGCATAGAGTCTAGAAATTGACGTGGCGCTCTCTAGATCCGTCAACACCCCGCCCATCCAGTAGTGGGCGGCAGGTGCCACCGGGATCGGCTGGGTGAACACATCAATGCCATAGCTCTGGCAGCGCTGGATAATGGTGGGAAATCGTCGCTGAATCACCTCCGGTGCAATCGGGCGTAGATCGAGCCATACGTGGGGAATGGAGCGATCGCCGTTTTGACTTGCCTGGATGGTTTGCTGCTGCAGATGTTGATAAATCGACCGGCTGACAATGTCTCGGGAGGCCAATTCCCCGGCCGGATGATAGTCAAACATAAACCGATGGCCGTGCTGATCGAGCAGATGGGCTCCTTCGCCTCGCACGGCTTCGCTGATCAAGAAATGGGGCGCGCCCGGTTTCATCAAGGCTGTGGGATGGAACTGCATAAATTCCAGATCTCGCAGCGTCGCCCCTGCCCGCCAGGCCATGGCCACGCCATCGCCGGTGCTGGCTGGAGGATTCGTCGTTTGGGAAAAAACCTGCCCGCCGCCCCCGGTGGCCAGCACCACCACCGCTGCTTCAATCGCTTGAATGACGCCATTATGGAGGGCGATCGCTCCCTGGCACTCGCCGGTCTCCGGATTGAGCCACAGGTCAAAGACGAAGGTGCCGGAGAGGACGTCTATATTGGGACGCTGATAGACATGGCGCGTTAGCGTCACCACCACCGCCCGCCCCGTGGCATCTGCGGCATGGAGCACCCGCGGCCGGCGATGGGCGGCCTCCAGGGTCAGCGCCGGGCGATCGCCGGATTGATCAAAGGCGACCCCCAACTCCAGCAACGATTCAATGCAGTCTGGCGCTTGGTTCACCAAATAGCGCACCGCATCCAAATCGCAGAGCCCGGCCCCAGCACTGAGCGTGTCTTCTAAGTGCAGTTGCACAGAGTCATCACTGGCGATCGCGGCGGCAATACCCCCCTGGGCCCAGTCACTCGCCGACTGTGCTAGCGTTTCTTTGGTAATCAACCCCACCCGGTAATGCCGGGGTAAACACAGTGCGGAATAGAGTCCGGCTGCCCCCCCACCAATCACCAAGACATCGAAACGCTGGGGCTGCACTTGTTGGGGCACGAGGGTCATCCTTGTTCAATTAAATCTTAAAGATATGTTAACGATAATGTATCCAGCTTGAAGCCTAGGGATGGAGCCAGCTTGATGGAGCCATGGTCTAGAACGTCCAAATGTTGGAACCTCTCCAGTTTTTTGATGGTCTAACCCATAAAACTATGGCTATGGGACGTCATCGGATGGACGCTGGATATAATCAAATGCCCATGCCGATACGACATGAGCATTGATGATGCTTATAAGAACCTGGCTACTGACCACAAGAGCAGGCGATGACGTCGCCTTGCTAGCTTCATGAGCCGAGGGACATAGAATCGTGATGGGGGCAGACATGGCGTTAACCTGGCCAACCTCTACCCCCAATCAACCTACATCAGTCAACAGGTCAGCCTAAACTAGACTACCCGCCATACACTCCATTGTTGAAGCGATCGCCTCCTTCTACCAAGGCAGCATCTGGATCTGACACGGTGAAATTATCCAGATTAGCCTTCAAAATTTCAAGTTGACGCTCGCTGAGCCCTGGCATTTTCAGCACATCCTCAACCGTCTCAAACGGTGCATTTCGGAGAATCTTGCTAGCAATGGTGGGGTATAGACCTGGGTATTGGGTAAATGCGCGAACGTTGGTGTTGTTAAGGTCGATCTTTTTACCAAACTCGGTGGCGAGCTTATCATCAACGGAGTTTCTTAACTCGGCTGCTAAAACCGGTGATGACGTCCAGGATACAGATGCCAGGTTGGCGGCAAACGCCGGCTGAGGCACCCCTAGCCAACTCAGGCAACTTAGCAACAATCCTACTATCATCAACGCGCCAACCAGTCGTTTCATGGGTTAGATCCCTCCCAGTATGAATTTATCGGCAATATATCAATTCAGTGTGATCGCTTACAGCGTCGCCTCTCTACTGGCAGCAACGCCGGCACGAACCAATGGGGTTTACACCTAATGAATAGGGTTTACACCGAATTGGGGTGCGATCGCACTTAATTAGAGACTACCACTTTCGATCCCCCAATTTTTAAGGATTCCTGAAGGACTTATGGGAAGCGCATGGGTAGAGGAATCGGTACGCGGCTGAGATACAACCTCAGCTTCTAGCGGTAGCCGTTGATGCGCAGAAACTTGTCTAAATCGGCAAAAAAGCTGGCATAGGTAATGGTTGGCACGTCATATCCTTTCAGCTCCACCTTGCGTTGCTGAAAGAGCTCCGTATGCTGCATCGACTCAGCTAGATATTTGTAGGTGACTTCACCGAGGGCGACATCCATGCCAATTTCTTTGGTTGCCGATTCGAGACGGAACGCGGCATTCACCGTATCCCCCAGGGCGGTATAGTCGGGGCGATCGCCGGTACCGGTATTACCCACCATGGCATAGCCTGTGTTCACCCCAGCGCCCACTCGTACCGGAAAGGGCAAGGGATAGCGCTCGTGGAGCTGGCTGGTCATTTCATGGAGAGCGCTGAGGGCTTGGGCAATCCGAATCATTTCACTATGGTCAACTTCCTGGGATCCGTGAATCCAGACCGCCATGATGGCATCGCCAATATATTTGTCAACCCAACTGCCGTATTCCCGAATGATATCTCCGGCGCGGCGAAACCAGGTGCCAATCACCTCCGACAGAATTTTCTCATCGAGCTGACGGGTCATCACCGTATAGTCTCGGATATCGACCACCAAAACCGAGATCAGCCGGCGGACATGGAGGGTGGCCGTTGCGGTAAAGTCTTGAGAACTTTCACCTGCCTTGGCCTCAGGGAGGGGATCGCTGGATGGACAGTAAAACTCAAGCTCGGTTTGCCCAAAGGTGAGGCCGTCGCCGTTGCGTAAGGTGACGGGCACGGTAACGCGCCGGCCGTTGACAAACGACCCATTACGACTACCGAGATCAATCAGGTAGAAGTCGCCTGTCTCCATTTGCTGGAGCATGGCATGATTCCGAGAAATCCAGCGATCCGGCAACACAAAGTTGTTATCGTCTCCTCGACCTACAGTCCAGCAGCTTGTGCCAGTCAAAGAGAGATAACGGTTGCCGGACTCTGTCCGTAGGATGAGATGGGGAACAAGTTGTGAATCCACTACAGACAACTATAAAACCACTGAGCTATCCCTATGATGTATCCTAAGGCACCCGTCTGTGGTCAGCGTGACATTCCATTAAGGTCAGACCATGAAGGTCAGACGTCCAAGCCGTACCGACCGAAATTATAGTTCTGATCCGGAAGATTGTACGAACTGAGTTGGGGCATCTGCTTGGTATGGGGCTGACTCCCAGACTAAACTGTCTCAGAGTACTTCAATCATATCTTCACTCAGGCGGCGATCGCAGCGATCAAAAAGAGTCCGTCTACTAACAATGTACTAAGCACAGCCCCCCCAAACGCCCACGTGTAGTGACGTTGGAGATGTAGAGGCATATAGCCGACAAAAATCAAAATTCCCACGAGGGTCAGACCTAAGGCTAGCCCCCATGGAGTCGTAATGCGAGCCAAAGCACCCTGAAAGATGGAATGGAGCTCGTCGGGGTTAGCGCGCATCACCTGTCGCCAAGCCGGAACGACGTCGCATAGATAAAAGTATAGGTCTGTAACGACCGTACCAAAGAGAGAGCCAAGATAGAACCAACTGCCGACTATTGCCTGACGGCGCATTAAGCAGATCACAGCTAGGGGAAGGGCGATCGCTTCAACCGGGAGATGCCAAAGAGGCTCCCAGCGCATCCATCCCCAATAGATGGAACCAGCAAACCACGTCCACGTAAAGCCCACCAGCAGGTCTCCCCACAGGCGGGTACGCTCTCGTTGACAGAGCCATAGGGCTAAACCTAGCCATGCCGCTGTTAGCGAGAGGCTCAGCTCAGGCTGCCAGCGCACCAAGGAAGCTTGAAACAAAACCGGCACGGATACTAAAAAAACTGCCCCGAGAAACACGGGCCAGGGCGATGATAGATGCCAGCTTGCATTAGGACTCGCATCAACACGTGGCAATGCCGAGTCGGTAGGCACTACGGCTTCAATGACATGGGTGTAAGGCTCTGTAGGAAACAAAGTTTTATTAAGCAGTCAGTTCATCTTTTTTAACGTATCACATCTATATCCTCTGGGGGGGCATCTTAACGACAAGTTCCAAAAGTTCTTGAGTTGCCCTTGGCTCATGGGCTATCTCCATTGAGCCAGGTTGGGACTGAGTGCATCATTTTGGATTCTCGTCTAGCGATCGCAATCCCTAGCAGCAATTCTCAGGTTGAACATTTTGTCCGAGCTAGCTGAGAACCGGATCGTAGGGTGCCAGAACTCCCGCACAAAAACCAGGACATCATTCTAGCGATCGCCCAGGCGGTACGTGACTATACGTACCTGTCTCGTGACCATACGTACCTGTCCATGGAGAAAAAGAGTACCATCGTGGTCTCTGCCTAGAGGTACGTCACTCCGATCCATGGGCACTCTAGTAGCGAGAGTCGGTACGAAGAAAAACCGATTGGTCATCGGTTGGTCAATCTATGAAATTTGCACAAAGTGTCGCGAGGAATGTTGCGCCCTTGCCCAAACTACTGCCAGCATAGGGACTGGCTAAAACCCATGGAGTTCGCTGATCAGATGCACCTAGGCGTAGAACATCAAACTATACAAGCAACAGGCATTGACCTAACCATGATGCATTTATCAATTTGGACACTGTGTAGTGGGAGCGCAGTTCAGACCCTAGCAACAGAACCAGTGGCTGAGTCAACGTCAGCGATCGCCAACCTAAGCATTATTCAATCCATGGTGCTTGGTATTGTTCAAGGCTTGACAGAATTTCTGCCCATCAGCAGCACCGCCCACATTAAAGTCGTTCCGGTTGCCTTGGGATGGGGCGATCCGGGGGTTGCCTTCACTGCCTTTATTCAGTTGGGCAGCATCTTATCGATTCTTTGGTATTTCTGGGGCGATTTGAGCCAAGTTGTCATGGGTACCCTTCGCGCCATCAAAACCTCTAACTATGACTCCACGGATTTTCGTATTGGCTTGGGCATCCTTGTCGGAACCGTTCCGATTGTGATAGGCGGATTGGTTCTCAAGGTGCTTGTGCCCAATTTTGACGAGTCTCCCTTGCGCAGCATGGCAGCGATCGCCTTTGCCTCAATTGTCATGTCTCTGCTTTTGGCTTGGGCCGAATATCAGGGCAAACGCAAACGTACCTATGAAGACTTAGGTACCCGGGATGGCATGTTGATGGGACTAGCCCAAACTCTTGCCCTCATGCCTGGTGTTTCCCGCTCTGGTTCCACGCTCACGGCAGGATTATTGATGGGGATGCATCGCCCAGCGGCGGCCCGTTTCTCATTCTTGCTGGGTATTCCAGCCATTACCCTAGCGGGTGTGGTGGGTTTGAAGGATTTGGTTGACGTCGGCTTCGAGGGAACCAGTATTGCAGCCCTGATCGCTGGATTTATCACGGCAACGATCTCCTCATACCTGGCAATTGCCTGGCTCCTAAACTTTCTAAAGACGCACAGCACTTGGGTCTTTGTGTGGTATCGCCTAGGGTTTGGGGTGATTATTCTAGGCTCTATCTGGATGGGGCTGATCGACAACAGATAGAGCTGCCCTTGCTGTTGATGAACACGTTATTTTGGCTGGGCTGACGAGTCTGATTGGCCCAGCCAGGTTCGATCGCCTCGGGAGCATCCCACTTTCGACAAAATAGTCAACAGGCAAGCTGCCCATTGAGGTAGGCACAACGCAAACTCAACATCGCATTGACAGAGGCCGTATT